>DASSYY010000371.1:0-11406 GCA_035703025.1 Gemmatimonadales bacterium
GAGCGGGTCGGCTTTCCGCCCGAGGACATCATCTTCGACCCGAACATCTTCGCCATCGGCACCGGGATCGAGGAGCACAACAACTACGCGGTGGACTACATCGAGGCAACCCGGCGGATCAAGGCGACGCTGCCGCACGTGCTGGTGAGCGGCGGGGTCAGCAACGTCTCGTTCTCCTTCCGGGGCAACGACCCGGTCCGCGAGGCCATCCACGCCGCATTCCTGTACCATGCCATCGAGGGGGGCATGGACATGGGGATCGTGAACGCCGGCCAGCTCCCGATCTACGCGGACATCCCCGCCGACCTGCTCGAGCGAGTCGAGGACGTCGTGCTCAACCGGCGCCCCGACGCCACCGACCGCCTGCTGGCCGTGGCCGACCAGGTGAAGGGACAGGCCAGCGCCCAGGCGACGGACCTGGCCTGGCGCCAGGCGCCGGTGCATGAGCGACTGGCCCACGCGCTGGTGGAGGGCATCGCGGACTTCGTCGTCGAGGACACGGAGGAGGCCCGCCATCTGGTCGAGCGGCCGATTCAGGTGATCGAGGGGCCGCTCATGGCGGGCATGAACATCGTCGGCGACCTGTTCGGCGCCGGCAAGATGTTCCTGCCGCAGGTGGTGAAGAGCGCGCGGGTGATGAAGAAGGCGGTCGCCCACCTCATCCCCTACATCGAGGCGGAGCGGGAGTCCTCGGCCGTGGCCCAGACCAACGGCCGGGTGCTGCTCGCCACGGTCAAGGGCGACGTGCACGACATCGGCAAGAACATCGTGGGCGTCGTGCTGCAGTGCAACAACTACGACGTCATCGACCTCGGCGTGATGGTGCCGTGCGCGAAGATCCTCGAGACCGCGCGGCGCGAGGGGGTGGACATCATCGGGCTGAGCGGGCTGATCACTCCGTCGCTCGAGGAGATGTCGTTCGTGGCGCGCGAGATGGAGCGCGAGGGGTTCACCATACCGCTGCTGATCGGCGGGGCGACGACGTCGCGCGTGCACACCGCGGTCAAGATCGAGCCCCACTACCACGGACCGACCGTGCACGTGCTCGACGCGTCGCGCGCGGTGGGCGTGGCGGGCAACCTACTGAGCGACACCCTGCGCGACGAGTTCGTCGCCGACACGCGGGAGGAGTATCGCGACGTGCGCGAGCAGCGGAGCCGGCACCGGCCCGAGGTGCGGCGGCAGGCGATCGAGGACGCCCGGCGGAACCGGCTGGCCATCGACTGGCAGGCCGCGCCGCCGCCCGCGCCCTGCTGCACCGGCCTGACCGTGCTGGACGACTACCCGCTCGAGGACCTGGTGCCCCGGATCGACTGGACCCCGTTCTTCCAGACCTGGGAGCTGGCCGGCCACTATCCAGCCATCCTCAGCGATCCGACCGTCGGGCCGGCGGCAACGAGCCTCTTCCGGGACGCCCAGGCGCTGCTCGACCGGATCGTCCGGGAGCGGCTGCTCACCGCGCGCGGCGTGCTCGGCGTCTTCCGGGCCAACGCGGTGGGCGACGACATCGAGCTCTACGCCGACGACGAGCGCAGCGAGCAGCTCGCCGTCATCCACACTCTCCGGCAGCAGATGCTCAAGCCGCCCGGCCGGCCCAATCTGGCGCTCGCCGACTTCGTGGCCCCCCGCGAGACCGGCGTCGCCGACTATGTGGGCGCCTTCGCGGTCACGGCGGGCCACGGGCTCGACCGGCTCGCGGCGTCGTTCGAGGCCGCGCACGACGACTACAATGCGATCCTGGCCAAGGCCCTCGCCGATCGGCTGGCGGAGGCCTTCGCCGAGCGGCTGCACGAGCGGGTGCGCCGCGAGTACTGGGGCTACGCGCCCGACGAAGCGCTCGACAACGCCGACCTGATCCACGAGAAGTACCAGGGGATCCGGCCGGCGCCGGGCTACCCGGCCTGCCCCGACCACACCGAGAAGCGCACCCTGTTCGATCTGCTCCGGGCGGAGACGAACGCGGGGATCACCCTGACCGAGAGCTTCGCGATGCTGCCGACCGCGTCGGTGAGCGGCTGGTACTTCTGGCGCCCCGAATCCCAGTACTTCGGCGTCGGCAAGGTCGAGCGCGACCAGGTCGAGGACTACGCCCGACGGAAGGGCATGGACGTGCCGACGATGGAGCGGTGGCTCGCCCCCAACCTGAACTACGAGCGCTAGCGTGCCCTCCGTGCGCGACCTGATCGCCGATAACCGCGTCCACGTGGTGGACGGGGCCATGGGCACCGTGCTGTACGGACGGGGCGTGTTCCTCAACGTCTGCTACGACGAGCTGAGCCTCCGGCAGCCCGATCTGGTGCGGGATATCCACCGGGAGTATGTGCGCGCCGGCGCGGAGCTGCTCGAGACCAACACCTTCGGCGCCAACCCGGTCAAGCTGGCGACGTACGGGCTGGCCGCCGAGACCGAGCGCATCAACTGCGAAGCCGCGCGACTGGCCCGCGAGGCCGCGGGCGAGCGAGCCGCCGTGCTCGGTGCGATCGGTCCGCTGGGCGTCCGGGTGGAGCCGTTCGGCGAGCTCTCGCTCGACGAGGCGCGGGCCATGTACGAGCGCCAGGTCCGCGGCCTGCTCGAGGGCGGCGCCCAGGGGTTCATCCTCGAGACCTTCAGCGACGTGGCCGAGCTCGGCGCGGCGCTCCACGCGGTCCGCGGCTGCAGCGATCTGCCGGTCATCGCGCAGATGACGGTCGGGACCGACGGCAAGACCCACTACGGGACCGATCCCGCGGTCTTCGGGCCGGAGCTGGCCGCGATGGGGGCGGACGTCGTCGGCGTCAACTGCTCGGTGGGACCCCACGGCGTGCTGGAGGCGGTGGAGAAGCTGGCGCGCGTGGTGAGCGTGCCGATCTCCGCCCAGCCCAACGCCGGCCTTCCCCGCGAGGTGGGTGACCGCAAGATCTACATGGCCTCCCCCGAGTACATGGCGAGCTACGCGCGCCGGATGGTGGAAGCCGGCGCGCGCTTCGTGGGCGGCTGCTGCGGCACGACGCCCGACCACATCCGCGCCATCGTGGGGTTCGTCCAGAGCGTGTCGCCCCGACACGCGTTCGACATGGGGACGTTCCCGGCGCCGGCGCCGGCGGTGGCGATCGACGCGGTACCGCTCGCGCGGAGATCGCTCCTGGGGGCCAAGCTGGCCGAAGGGCGCTTCGTCACCACGGTCGAGATCGTGCCGCCCAAGGGTGTCGACCCCGCCCCGATGTTCGAGCAGGTGCGGCAGCTCAAGGAGGCCGGCGTCGATGCGGTCAACGTGCCCGATGGGCCCCGCGCGCAGAGCCGGATGGGGGCGTTGCTCTCCGCGCTCATGATCGAGCGCGAGGTGGGGCTCGAGGCGGTCGTGCACTATGCCTGCCGGGACCGGAATCTGCTCGGCATGCTGTCGGACCTGCTGGGGGCGGCCGCGGCGGGGATCCGGAACCTGCTGATCATCACCGGCGATCCGCCCAAGATGGGGCCCTACCCCGAGGCCACGGCGGTCTTCGACATCGACAGCATCGGCCTCACCAACCTGGTCAGCCGGCTCAATCACGGGCTCGACCCGGGCGGCAACCCGATCGGCCCGCCGACCAAGTTCGTGATCGGCGTGGGGGTCAATCCGGCCGCGCCGGACTTCGAGCGGGAGCTCAAGCGCTTCGCCTACAAGGTCGAGGCCGGCGCCGAGTACGCCATCACCCAGCCGGTGTTCGACCTGGCCCAGCTGGACCGGTTCCTGAGCCGGGTGGAGTCGTTCCGGATTCCGATCGTGGCGGGGATCTGGCCGCTGATCTCGCTCCGGAACGCGGAGTTCCTCGCCAACGAGGTCCCCGGCGTGTCGGTGCCGGACGCGGTCGTCGAGCGCATGCGGGTGGCGAGCGCCGGCGGCAAGGAAGAGGCGCTGGCGGAGGGGGTGCGGATCTCGCGCGAGATGCTCGCGGACGTGGCGGACCGGGTGCAGGGCGTGCAGGTGTCCGCGCCGCTCGGCCGGGTGCCGGTGGCGCTCGAGGTGCTCGAGGCCGCGCCGATTGTTCCGGTCGCGGGTCCGGGATATACTCCCCCCACCTGAGGTACGCTGCCGACCACCATCGGAGCCCGAGTCTCTATGCAGGACCTCCGCAGCGCCCCGCCCGCCCTGACTGCCCTGACCGAAGAAGAGAACATGTTCCGCGACGCGGTCAGGGAGTTCGCCGAGTCCGAGGTGCGCCCGCACGTCTCGGCCATGGACGAGGCCGCGCAGTTCCGCGCCGACCTGATCCCCAGGTTCTTCGAGCTGGGGCTGATGGGGATCGAGGTGCCGGAGCAGTTCGGCGGGGCCGGCGGCGGCATCTTCATGTCGGTGCTGGCCATCGAGGAGCTGGCGCGGGTGGACGCCTCGGCCGCCATCTACGTCGACGTCCACAACACCCTGGTCAACAACGCCCTGCTCCGCTGGGGCAGCGACGAGCAGCAGCGGCGCTATTTCCCGCGGCTGACGACCGAGCTGCTCGGCGCCTTCGCGCTCTCCGAGCCGGGGAGCGGCAGCGACGCCTTCGCGCTGGCGACCCGGGCCGAGCGCGTGGGCGACGGGTGGGAGCTCACGGGACGCAAGTTCTGGATCACCAACGGGGCCGAAGCCGGGGCGTTCATCGTCTTCGCCAACGTCGATCCGTCGAAGGGCTACAAGGGGATCACGGCGTTCGTCGTCGAGCGGGAGTTCCCCGGATTCTCGGTCGGCAAGAAGGAGAACAAGCTGGGGATCCGTGCATCCAGTACCACGGAGCTGATCCTGGAGCAGTGCCGGGTACCGGACGCGAACGTGCTCGGCCCCATCGGCCAGGGCTACAAGATCGCGATCGAGACCCTCAACGAGGGCCGGATCGGGATCGGGGCCCAGATGATCGGCGTGGGCACGGGCGCGCTCGAGGCGGCCACGGCGTACGTCAAGGAGCGGCAGCAGTTCGGCAAGGCCATCGCCGAGTTCCAGGGCGTACAGTTCCAGCTCGCCCAGATGGCCACGGACCTCGAGGCGGCGCGGCTCATGGTGTACAACACGGCGCGTCTCAAGGACGCGGGACAGCCGTTCGCCCAGCAGGCCGCGATGGCCAAGCTGTTCAGCTCCCAGGTCGCCGACCGCACGACGTCGA
The DNA here is from genome assembly GCA_035703025.1 of Gemmatimonadales bacterium. Taxonomy (GTDB): domain Bacteria; phylum Gemmatimonadota; class Gemmatimonadetes; order Gemmatimonadales; family GWC2-71-9; genus CAVVWJ01. The sequence goes on from DASSYY010000371.1 coordinate 5,100, forward strand.
ACTGCCTCGAGCTGTTCGGCGGATACGGGTACTCGAAGGAGTACCCGGCGGAGAAGTATTATCGGGACGCGAAGATCGGGACGATCTACGAGGGGACGAGCAACATGCAGCTCCAGACGATCGCGAAGGGGCTGCTGAAGTAGCCTGAGCCAGGCCCCGCATCACCCGGGCCTCGGCCGTTGCCCGGTCGCCACGATGTCGTCGTGCGGCCGCCCACCCGGAGGCCTTTCACGTGGGCAGGCGAGGCCGACGACCCGGCCGAAGCGGGCCCGGGAATTGCGCTTAAATTGCCTGCCGTTCAGAAGGGCGCCGTTGCAACCCTCCGGGCACCCCGTACGTAAATCGATGACGAGCACTAGTTTATGCTCTTGACACGCGCGACGCCGCCGGGCCATACTTTCGGCCGATCGCCCTATTTGTCCCATTTGCCGGGTAACGCCGTGCCGCTTTTGTCGTTCCGCCGCCGTCTCGCGCCTTTGCTGCTGGCGGCCTCGCTTCCGATCGCCGTCACGCCGCTCCAGGCGCAAACGGACGCCCAGTGGCTCACCGAGCGGCTGGATGCGTGGTATCAGCGTTCGCTCCGGTCCGCTCCCGGCGAGTGGGGCATCGCCGTGGCCGATCAGTCGGGCAACATGCTCTGGAGCACCAGCCCCGACCTGCCGCTGATGCCCGCCTCAACGGTCAAGCTGTTCACCACCGGCTACGCCCGCAGCGTCCTGGGCGGCACGGCGCGCCGGCCCACCCGGGTCGTGGGCGTCGGTTCGCTCGAGCCCGCCACCGGCGAATGGGTCGGAAGCTGGGCCATCGAGATGAACGGCGACCCCTCGTTCGAGCGCGCCGAGGGCTCGGGCCCGACGCTCTACGACCTGGCGATGCAGCTGGCGAGCAGCGGCGTGCGGCGGCTCACCGGTCCACTGCAGCTCCAGAGCTCAAACGGCCCGGCCAACGCGGTGTACCCCGCCGCGTGGTCCTCCCGGCATCAAGGCCGGATCTTCGCCCCGCTCGTCGGTCCGCTCACGCTCCACGAGAACATCGTCTGGGTCACCGTCCAGCCCGGCAAGCGCGTCGGCCAGCGGGTCCGCGTCATCGAGACGGCGCCCGAGGGCATCGGCTCCATGGTGACCGTCACGGCCACCACCCGCTCGGGCCGCCGCTCGCGGCTTGGGCTTCGGCCGCGGGCAGACGGCGGGTGGGTGGTGACCGGGACGATTGGCGCCCGCGCGATGCCCCGCCGGCTCACCGCCGTCACGCGGGATCCCCGGGCCGTGTTGAGCGCCGTGTGGGGCAGCGCGCTCAAGCGCGCCGGCATCGTGTGGAATCCCTCGCCGTTCATCGGTCCGCCGCCGGCCGGCGGGCCGCAGGTGCTCGCCGAGGTCTCCTCGCCACCGCTCGATTCGCTCGCCAGCGAGATCAACCGCCGGAGCCTCAACCTCGGCGCCGAGCTGCTGCTGCAGTGGGCCGGCGGGCGGGATCGGGCGCCGGCCCTGCTCACCGACCACGTCCGCCAGGTGGTGGGCTCCGACGATGGTGTCTACCTCGTCGACGGCAGCGGGCTCTCGTACGAGGACCGGGTCACCCCGCACGCCTTCGTCAGCTACCTGGCCAAGTTCCCCACCACCCCCGCGGGGCGGAACTTCCCCATGCTGCTGCCGGCCAACGGCACCGGCACGCTGCATCGCCTGAACAGCGGGTTCCCGGGTGTCGGCGTGGTGCGGGCCAAGACCGGCACGCTCGGCCGGGTGTCGACCGTGGTGGGCTATCTGGGGCGGCCGGAAGGCACGCTGCTGGTGGCGCTGATGTACAACGGCGGCCGGCCCTGGGCGGCGCGACAGGCCCAATGGAAGCTGTTCCGGGAGCTCGGCGCCAACGGCGTGGTCATCCCCACGGACACGCTGCCGGAGCCGCCCGTGCAGCTCGGCGGCGACGTGACGAGCACGCCCGCCTGGTGGACCGCCGGCGCAGGGGTGAGCGACACGGTGGTGAGCGATTCGACCGACAGCGAGCCGGTGGCGGAGCCGGCGGGCCCAGCGCCCGCAGCCGTTCGAGCCGACTCGGGGACTGCGCACTGACGACCGGCTGACCGCCCTACCCCGGTCACCTGCCCACGCGAAGGGGGCATGCTTCCAGGCATGCCCCCTTCGCTGCGTTCAGGATGACTCGAGCTTCCCGTTCCAGCCCTCGCGCGCCCGCCTAGAACGTCACGTGCGCCAGCGTCACGCCCTCGGGTTCGTTCGACCGGTTCACCATGGGCTCCATGGTCAGGGCCGCGCCCATTACCGGGGCGGCCACACCGGGCATCGGGAGGGTCATGAAGGCGGGGCGCTGGGCGTCCGCGTTCACCTCGACCGATCGGACCATGCCGGTTTCGGTGATGAACCAGAACTGGTACTTGCTCCCCGCGGGCGCGGGCGGCAGCCCGTGCACGATGACGCACCAGCGGTGCGACACGGCCTCCTGAAAGATCAGGAGCCCGCCCTGCTCGTGGCCGTTCATCGAGATCTGGGTCTGCAGGACCATGTTGGCGCGGCGGAGCACCGAGAGCGTGTCTTCCAGCGCCGCCAGCCGGCTCTCGCGCGAGGCGAGGCGGGCGCGGAGCTCGCGGCCCTGGCTGCGTGCGCTCATCGAGGCGCCCAGCGACACGAGTGCGAGCCCGGCCGCCACCGCCAGGGGGAGGTGCCGGCGCCAGCGGCTTGGTCGGTCCAGGATCTCGGCCGCCATCTGGCGGGCGAACCCCGGCGGCGGCGCGACCGGCGCAGCGCCCATCGGCAGCCAGCCCAGGTCGCGCTCCAGCCGGGCCACCTCGCGCGTGCACTCGTCGCACCGGATCAGGTGGTCACGGAACGTGCGCTCTTCGCCGGACTCCAGGCTCCGGACGACGAAGGCGACCCGATTCTCGATGTACCAGGCGTGCGCGGTCATGCGATCCAGTCCTTGATCGGCGCCAGCGCCGTGCGGAGCTTGTCGAAGGCCAGGCGCAGGCGCGTCTTCACCGTGCCCATCGGAATCGCGAGCTGCTGGGCGATCTCGGAGTGGGTAAGGCCCTGAAAGTAGGCCAGCCGCACCGCCTCGCGCTGTTCCGGCGGCAGGGCATCGAGCGCCGCATGCACGGACCGGTGCACGTGCCACCCCGGCTGCGCCGCCTCGTCCACCTCCACCGGGCGGACCCGGTCGGGCGGCAGCTCGCCGTAGGCCTCCGCCCTTGCCAGCTTGAGCCGGAACCGGCGGCGGCGCCGGAGGCGGTCGATCGCGCGATTGCGGGCGATGCGGAGCAGCCACGGCAGCAGCGCGTCGTGCTCGTCGCCCAGGCTCCCGATCCGGTCCCACGCGGCGGCGAACGTTTCGAGTACCACTTCCTTGGCCTCGTCCGCGTCGCTGAGCATGCCCTGCGTCACGCCCAGGAGCCACGGACTCGCGACCTCGATGAGCTCGACCAGCGCCTGCTCGTCGCGCGCCACCAGGCGGCGGCGAAGCGAGGCCTCGCCGGCCAGCACGAGCGGACGCCGGCCGGGCGGCTCGTCGGGGGACGCACCGGGGGTTCCCGCGCGGGGCGGTTCGGCCTTGGGCATGCTGCTACTTATGCACCATTCGATCGCCCGACGCCAGCGCCGCGGCGCTGCCTGTCGTTCCTCACCATGGCGTCCCCTCGCACCGGCGGCGGAATGCCGTCTCGTCCAGGAAACGCTGCGGGGAGGGTTCCGGTTTCGCGCGAGGCGCGTCGGGGCACCTCGCACGACAAAGGGGGCACGCCTCGCGGCGTGCCCCCTTGCCATTCACCCATCGGTGAGGCGCCGGGCCCGGCTACGCCCGACGCGCGCTCGTCGCCAGCAGCACCACGCCCCCGACGATCGCCAGGGCGCCCAGCAGCGGCGGGACCGGGAGTGACTCCTTCTTGTCGGCGCTGGCCTGGATCGGTCCGAGATCGATGACCTTCTCCTTGTGGGTGAAGGAGAAGCCGCCGAACGCGAGACCGGCGATGCCGACGACGATCAACAGCAGGCCGACGATCACCGCCGGCTTCATACGACCTTCCTGCCCTGGATCAGCTGGATCAGCGCGACGACGACGGCGACGACCAGCAACACGTGGATGAACCCGCCCATCGTGTACGACGAAACCATGCCCAGGAGCCACAGCACCAACAGGATCACGAAGATGGTCCACAGCATGACGCCCTCCCTTGTTTGGAGCCGGAATGCGCGACGGCATTCGGGACACCCCCGCGGATCGCCGGTCCCGGATCGCGCCACCCTTGTAGTCGGAACACGTCGGCCTCTGACCGACGCGTCGAGGCTAACAGTCCGCGCGGCGTCGCGCGGTGATTGCAGTCACCGGCGCGCGCATTACCGGGGCGGGGGCCGGTCGCGTCGGCCCGGGGTCGGGCAGGCGTGACCTCCCGAAACTCATGGGACGCATAAGCTTGCCGTCGCTCGAGTTGTGCCTCGCACAGGCCGGGCATAAGTTGCAGGGCCTCAGTGCCCTTCCTGAGACGCCTCGCCGATTGCCGTCCGAACGATGAGCAGTGGTCCGACAGTCTTGGCCGCCATGCGGCACGCCTCTTCCCCCGGAGCGCACCGTGATCAAGGCTATTCCCGTCCAGCTCCTGCTCGCTGGCGCCGTCGCGCTGACGGCCTGCCAGGAGAACGCGGCGCCGACGAGTGACCGCCCCGCCGCTCCGGCGTTCGCCGCGAAAAGCGCGCCGCTTACCGGAACTCCGACCGAGCGCGCCGCCGCGTTCGCGGCACGGATCAACGCGCGGCTCGCGGCGAGTGGCAGCACCAAACGCCTCGACGAGGCGTTTTTCTTTACCGCCGGTCACGGCGTCGATCCATTCCGCCGCTTACGCACCGGATCGCGCTGGAACGTGCCGACCAATGTCGCCTACATGATCGAGCCGGACTTCGCGGCCAGCTTCACACCGGCCGCCACGCCGGCTGCGCTCGCCACCGTCGTCCGGCGTTCGTGGGAGAAGTACAACCACGTGCGCAACATCGTGCTGCATCTGACCGAGCTGCCCTTCAATGGGCTCAACAACGATTTTCTCGACGGCATCATCACCGACCCTCAGGGCAACTGCGTCGACATCGTCGACCTCTCGTCCCCGTCGGTGAGCGACTACGACCCGGCCACTGGCAACTTCGACTTCACGCCCGCGGCCGACAACGTCTTCGGCGGCTTCGTTCAGGCCAAGTACTTCCAGGACTGTCTGGGCGACGCGGACATTCTCGGCGTCACCTTCAGCTTCTCGGACGTGGACGGCGCGCTCGGCCAGGGCCGGGACGGCTACCGGGACCGGATCTACGCCGAGATGCTCTACAACGCCGACTTCCCGTGGACCCTGACCAACGCCGTCTACCTCGACCCGAACGCCCCGACCGACTTCGAGTCGATCATCACCCACGAGGCCGGTCACGCGATGGGTCTGGGTCATTTCGGCGGCCCGAACGTCAACCAGCCGTTCAAGCTTCAGCCGAACGGCCGGGTGTTCGACCCCGAGGCCGTGATGAACCCGTTCTACATCGGCGGCGAGAAGCGCTCGCTGCTGAAGCCCGACATCGCCGGGCTGCGCGCGCTGTATGCGTCGAAAGCGCTCCCCTGATCGGCTGACGGATGGGCCGCGGGCCCATGTCTCCGCTCGAGACGTGGGCCCGTGGTCCGTGCTTCGGCCGGCGCTGGACGGTCTTCCGGCCCCTCGGTAGCTTGAGGCAGCGCCCTCTCCCCTCTCCAGACGGAACCCATGGCGACCCAGACCCGTCCGACGGCACAACCCGAGACCCGCCACTTCACGCCGTTCGTACCGCCCGAGCAAGCCCCCGCCGAACTCACCGTCCGCGCCCTCATCCTCGGCGCGCTCCTCGGCCTGGTGTTCGCCGCCTCGAGCGTGTACCTCGCCCTCAAGATCGGGCTCACCGTCTCGGCGTCCATCCCGATCGCGGTGCTCTCGGTGGCGTTCTTCCGGACGCTCGGCCGCTCGACGATCCTCGAGAACAACATCGTGCAGACTACCGGCTCCGCCGGCGAGTCGATCGCGGCGGGCATCGTCTTCACCCTGCCCGCCATCCTGCTGATGGGCTACGACCTCAGCGTGAGCAAGGTGGCGATCGTCGCCGTGGTCGGCGGCGTCATGGGCATCCTGCTGATGATCCCGCTCCGCCGCGCGCTCATCGTCAAGGAGCACGGCGTCCTCACCTACCCGGAGGGCACCGCCTGCGCCGAGGTGCTGGTGGCCGGTGAGAAGGGCGGCCTGCAGGCCCGCCGTCTGTTCCAGGCGTTCGGCATCGCGTTTGCCTACAAGTTCCTGATGTCGGGT
>DASSYY010000090.1:0-5030 GCA_035703025.1 Gemmatimonadales bacterium
CGGCGTGTCCTGGTGGTCGGAAGCCCGCGCGACCGCGATCGCGACGGTGCCACAGAGCGCGAGCGCGGCGCCTGCGGCGACCCACTGCCGGCGGGTGACCGGTCTGGTGATCATGGCGTTCCTTCTCCTGTGTGTGTTGAGGGACCGAACCGCTGTGCAGTCCTCGTACGCCAGGGGAGCGGGAACGGATTGCCGGTATCACCATCCGGCAGGCAATGAATCCGCGCGGCGCGCGCGGGGCGTATTGCGGTCGTCACCTCGATCGAGGGACATGTCTCGTGGACGGGTCACTTCCACGCGGGGGCAGGGTAGCCGGGCGAGCGGGAGGGGCTGCGAGCGATCGAAACGAGAGGCGGGAACGGCACGGAGCGTGCGAACAGGCGCAGACCAGTCGCCGGCTATCGGGCGACAGAGGGTGCAGGTTCGTTCTACTGCTCTACTGACCTCTGCCGTGCGGTAGTCGGCGACTTCGTTTGCTGCGATCTCCTCACCACGACCAGAACCGGCCGGGCGCGAAGGCGTCGATGTCCTCCACCGTCGCCTCACCCGTGACGAGCTGACGCATCACGACGCCGGTGATCCCGGCCAGCAGGATGCCGTTCCGCCCGTGCCCCGTGGCGTACCACAGGCCGCGGAGCCGCGGCTCGGCGCCGATGATCGGCAGCCCGTCGGGTGTCGCCGGACGAAGTCCCGCCCACGTGCGCTTGACGGCCGAGGTGGTCAGCGTGGGACAGAGCGCCGTCACGCCGCTGAAGATGCGGGCCAGGCCGGCGGAGGTGACCTCGGGCCGGAAGCCGGCGTACTCCATGGTCGACCCGACGATCGCCTCGTCGCCGCGCGCCAGGATGTAGCAGTCGTGGCCGTAGACGATCGCGCGGCGCGCGCCCTCGGGCCAGGGCAGCGCCGCCATCTGGCCGCGCACGGGTGCCACCGCCACCGGGCGCGGCACGCCCTCGACCGTCCCCGACCAGGCGCCGGCCGCGAGCACCACGTCGGCCGCGGCGTAGCGCGCGCCCCGGCCGGCCACGCCAACGACCCGGTCTCCCTGCTGGTCGAGCGCGAGGACCGTGTCCTGCTGCATGACCGCACCCAGCCGCCGCGCGTCGGCGAGCAACGCGGCGACGAGCTTGTCGGGCTCCAGCGCGCCCTCGCGCGCAGCCCACAGCGCGCCCGCCGTCGGCCCGAGCCACGGCCAGCGGGCTTTGACCTCGTCGGCGTCGAGCCAGTCGGCGAGCTGGCCGTGTTGCCGCTGCGATGCGCACCGGGACCGCAGCGCGGCTGCCTCGGCCTCGTTGGCCGCCACGCTCGCGATGCCCTCGCGCCAGAGGCCGAGATCGATGCCGGTCGTCTCCCGGAGCGCCGGCGTGAGCGACGAGTAGAGCTCCCGTCCCGCCAGGCCGAGCTCGAGCAGGGGATCGTCGACGTCGGCCTCGACCTGGGGAGCGAGCATGCCGGCTGCGGCGTGCCATCCCTGGCCGATCTCCCCGCCGGGGTCGAGCACCAGCACCCGGCGGCCCGCCAGGGCCAGCTCCCGGGCGCAGGCCGCGCCGACGGGCCCGCCACCGACGACGATAACATCGTAGATCGCAGTCACTTATATTCCTATGAAACTTTTTGAAACGTCCGCGCGTAGGACGCCATGACCCGCTTCCCCGAGGGAAACTACCATGTTCCGGAACCTGCTAGGGTTCGCGATCTTCGCCGTCATCGCGGTCTTCCTGCTCAAGGTGTTCTTCGGCCTGTTCGGGCTGCTGATCGGGTTGCTCGTGACGGTCGCCTGGTTCGCCTTCATCGGCTTCCTGATCTATCTGGTGCTGAAGCTCATCGCGCCCGATACGGCGGCCCGGGTCCGGGAGATGATCGCGGGCCGGCCGGCGGTGTGATCGGCGCAGCGTCGGCGGCGACGTTCCGGGAGCCCGCCGTCATCCCGAGCGCAGCGAGGGACCTGCTCCCCGGCCGTTCGATACCCGCGGAGTAGGTCCCTCGCTGCGCTCGGGATGACGGGCGAGGCTCAGCTCTTCCCCAACTCCTCCAGCACTCCCCACACCAGCAGCGGCAGCATCAGCTCGTGGTGGCCGGTGAGCAGGTATCCCTCGCCGCCGGCACGCGTGGGCCGCTGCACCACGTTGACCCGCGGCCGGTAGTGGCGCTGCATGTCGAAGTCGGCCGCGAGGAAATGAGTGGGCCGGCCGCCCTCGAGGTTGCGGGCGATGGTCAGCGCCTTGAGAAAGACTTCGGGCAGCACGACCGCACTGCCCAGGTTGAGTACCGCGCCGCCGTGGTCGAGCGCGGGCAGCGAGCCCGCCAACCGGCGGAAGTCGCGGTGGCTGGTGGCCCCGAGGGCGGCGCCGTCGGCGGTGGGGTGCTGATGGATGATCTCCGCGCCGATGGCGGCGTGGACCGTCACCGGAACATCGCGCTCGTGCGCGGCGAGCAGGATCGACGCCTCGCGGCCGGGGAGCGTCGCGCGCGCGGCTAGCGCCCGAGCGAGTCCTTCGCCCATACCCTGGCCTCCGCGGGCGGCAGTCCCGATGGCGGCGTTCATATCGGCGCCGGTCTCCTCCGCCATCCCGAACGTGCCGTCGGCCAGGCCGGACTCCACGTCCTCGCTGGTCCCGCCGAACGCGGCGAGCTCGAAGTCGTGGATCGCCGCGGCGCCGTTGAGGGCGACGTGGCTCACGACCCCGCGCGCGATCAGCGCGCGCACGAGCGGGCCGAGCCCCACTTTCACGACGTGTCCGCCGATCAGCAGCACTACCGCGCGGCCCGCGCGGGCGGCCGACGCCACGCCGGCGATGACGGCGCGCAAGTCGCGGGCGGCGAGGACGTCGGGCAGTCCGGCGAGGAAGGCGGCGAACGAGCGGTCGGCGCCCGGCGGCACCGCGAGCAGCGAGGCATCCACCTTGTTGCGCCGCCCAGCCACGGGAATCGTGGTGAGACGGCTCAGGTCGGCCTCGCGGTAGGTCACTCCTAGCGGCCCGCGGCGGCGGTCGCCGGCGGCAGCACCATCTCCCTCAGGCGGAGCGTGATGGTGCCGAAGGGGAACTTGCTCCGGATCTGCACCGGCAGTCGGCGCGCGTCATCGGTGAGCCAGATGCGGGTATCCGACCGCTTGGAGAACATGCCCTTGGTGTCGATCACCGGATGGAGCACCAGGCAGTCGACCGTGCTGCCGTCGGGCAGGTCCAGCTTCTCGCGCTTGGTCACCTCGATGGTGACCGGATTCTTCTCTTTGCGGAAGTACCGGTCGTAGACGTACTTCTTGCCCACCTCGAGGGGGGTGATGCGCACGAAGTAGAAGAACGCCGCGTCGTCGAGCGGAGCTGCGGGCGTGGGCTGCCGGTCGGTGTGTCCCTCCTCGAGGAAGAACCCGGAATCCGGATAGATCTCGTACCGCCGGTGCTTGGCCTTGTTGTTCTCCGTGAAGTCCTGCACGAAGCGGCGCGAGACGAGGTCGCGGGTGCCGACGTACGACTCGAGGATGTCGTCCAGCGAATAGACGATGGTCTTGCCCTGGAGCCGGAACCGGAACCGGAACGACTCGGTCCCCCGCACGGTGTCGATCCGCGCCACCTCGAGCGTGCCGCTGCCGAGCGAGAGCATGCCCAGCTTGGCCGAGTAGGTCAGGGTTTCGCCAACGGCCCAGGGATAGGCCTGCGGCGCGGCCTCGGGGGGCACGCCCTGCGCGGCCCCCTGCAGCAGCGCGAAGGCCAGCAGCACCCCGCTCACGGCGACACCGTCTCGGCCTCGACCTCGCGCCGGACCGAGGGCTCGGGCGGGGCCGGCGGCACTGGCGACGCCCGGAGCGTCCGGCGCGCGGCCCAGAGCGACGCGACGGTCGGCCACGCCTCCGCCCGCGGTGGACGGCTCCGGAGATCATGGCGCTCGACGGACGGCACGGCCTCGACCCGCCGGGAGTACCGGCCGGCGCGCCAGTACAGCTCGGCATTCGCCGCCCACCCGTCGGTCAGGAGCAGCCGCTCCGACTGGCTCCTGATGGCGTTCCGGAGCGCCACCAGGCGAATGGCCGCGAAGCCCGAGACCAGGTCCCGCACACCCGGCACCGTGACGATGCCGCGCAGGAGCGCCGGCCCGTGGCGCCGCACGAGCGCGCGCGCGCGGGACGGCTCGCCCTCGAGCCGGCCCTCGGCCACGACCAGATCGGCGCCGCTCTCGATGCGGCGGACGAGGTCGGGAATGATCTGGGGATTGTGGGCGAAGTCGGCGTGCATGAGGATCGCCGCGTCGCGCTTGGGTCGGTCGGTGAGCTCCACGGCCTTTCGGAGCAGCGCCTCGACCGAGGCAGCGTAGCCGCGCCGCTCGGGGTGGCGGATCACCGTGAGCGGCAGCACGCGGGCGTAGGGCTCGAGGACTTCGGTAGTGGCGTCCTCGGACCCGTCGTCGAGCACCAGCAACTGGTACTCGCGCGGGAACGCCGCGAATACTTGCCGGATCTTCCAAAGAAGCAGCCCCACCGTGGGGGCTTCGTCGTAGCTGGGAATGCAAACGTAAATCATGGCCCGTCAAGGAAATGGGACGCAGGAACGATACACCGATCGGACCGCCTCTGCCATGCGCCGTGCCGTGAAGCGCTCCACCGCCGTCGTCGCCCGGCGGGCCACCTGAAGCGCCAGCCCCGCCTCGGTAAGCAGGCGCGCGACGGCATCGGCCAGGGCGACGGGATCGTTCGGGGGCGCGAGCACGCCTGCACCATCCTGCAGCATCTCGGGGAGTCCGCCCGCAGTCGTTGACGCAACCGGGGTGCCAAGCGCCATCGCGTCCAGTACGGACGTGCCCAGCCCTTCTTCGCGCGAGCTCATGACGAAGCAGTCGGCGTCGGCGACGAGCCGGGCGGGTTCCTCCAGGTGCCCGATGAAATGGACCCGCGCCCCGAGCCCGAGGTCATCCCGCAGGCGCAGGAGCGACTCGCGCTCAGGGCCCTCGCCGGCCACCACCCAGTGGACTCCGGGAAGACGTCCGGTGAGCGCCGCCGCGGCGCGGAGCAGAGTCGCGTGGTCCTTGTGCGGCAC
>DASSYY010000105.1:0-12033 GCA_035703025.1 Gemmatimonadales bacterium
GCGAAGGGGGCATGCCCTGAGGCATGCCCCCTTCACTTCGTTCCGGGTGACCCGTCGTCGCTAGTGCCGGAACACCGTCGACAGCGGCATCACGTCCCGTGGGTTCTTCTCGTCCCCGAACAGCAGGCGGCCCTCGCGGAACGTGGCGCCCCGGAGCGTGAGCGCGAGCACCTCGCCCAGCTCCGAGACCAGGTGGACCTCGATCTTGTCCCGGACCTCCTGGGGCAGATCGACCAGGTCGGGCTCGTTCTCCTTGGGAACGATGATCCGGGTGATGCCCGCCCGGACCGCGCCCAGGATCTTTTCCTTCACGCCGCCGATCGGCAGGACCCGCCCGCGGAGCGTGATTTCACCCGTCATCGCGATGTCGTGCCGGACCGGCCGCCCCGACAGCGTGCTCACGACGGCCGAGGCCATGGTGACACCCGCCGACGGACCGTCCTTGGGGATGGCGCCGGCCGGCACGTGGATGTGGATGTCGCGGTCGAACATCTCGTCCTGGATCTGCAACCCCGCCGCGTGCGAGCGGGCGTAGGTCCAGGCGGCGCGGGCCGACTCCTTCATGACGTCGCCCAGCTGGCCGGTGAGGACCAGCTCGCCCTTGCCGCGCATCGTCGACGCCTCGACGAACATGATGTCGCCGCCGGTCGGGGTGTAGTACATCCCCGTGGCGGTGCCCACCTCGTCGTGGCGCGCCATCTTCTCCGGGTGAACCTTGGGTCGGCCGAGCAGGTCGTCCACCATCTCCTTGTCCACGGTGATGGGCTCGGTCTCCCCCGAGGCGAAGCGGCGCGCCACCTTCCGGGCCAGCCGGCCGATCTCGCGCTCGAGCTGGCGCACGCCCGATTCCCGGGTGTAGCTCGTGATCACCTCCGCCAGCGCCTCGTCGGTGATGGTCATCCGCGCGGGGCTCACGCCGTTCTCGGTGAACTGGCGCGGGATGAGGTACTTCCGGGCGATCTCCTGCTTCTCGCGCTCGGTGTAGCCGGCGAAGTCCACGACCTCCATCCGGTCGAGCAACGGCCCGGGGATGTTCTGGATGAAGTTCGCCGTCGCGATGAAGAGCACCTCGCTCAGGTCGAACGGCACCCCGAGGTAGTGGTCCACGAACGAGTCGTTCTGGGCCGGGTCGAGCACCTCGAGCAGCGCGCTCGCCGGATCGCCCTGGAACGAGACGCCCAGCTTGTCCACCTCGTCCAGCAGGAAGACCGGATTCTTGGTGCCGGCCTGCTTCATCCCGTGGATGATGCGGCCGGGCATGGCGCCTACGTAGGTGCGCCGGTGGCCGCGGATGTCGGCCTCGTCCCGCGCACCACCGAGCGAGATGCGGACGTACTTCCGTCCCATCGCGCGGGCGATGCTCTTGGCCACCGACGTCTTGCCGACGCCCGGCGGCCCGACGAACAGCAGGATCGGGCCCCGGGCCCGGTCGTCGTCGTTGCCCTTGACGGCCGCGTTGGGCGCGGGCACGGTGGCGGTGGCCTGGGGCGTGTCGGTCGACTCGCCCTGGGCCACTTCCTCCGCCTTCCGCTCGGCCGCGGCCACTTCCTCGGCGGCCTTGTCGGCGGCGTCCTGCTGCATGCGCAGCTGGCGCACCGCGAGGAACTCGAGTACCCGGTCCTTCACATCGCCGAGGGCGTAGTGATCCTCGTCGAGGATCTTCTGCGCCACCGGCAGCTCGAGGTGCTCCTTGCTGCGGACGCTCCAGGGCAGCTCCGCCACGTTCTCGAGGAACGTGCGGATGACCTGGCTTTCCATCGACTCGCGGCCGATGCGGGTGAGCCGGCCGAGCTCGCGGTCGACTTCCTTGCGGGCCTCGGGCGGCAGGTCGAGCGCCTCCAGCTTCTCGCGCAGCTCCTGGAGGTCGTCCCGCTCGTCGCCCTCACCGAGCTCGCGCTGGATGGTCTTGAGCTGCTCGCGGAGGAACATCTCCCGCTGCCGCTCGCCCAGCTCCTCCTGGACCTGGGACTTGATGTCCTCCTGGGCGTCGAGTACGCCGATCTGGCGCTGCACGTGGACCAGGACCCGCCGGAGCCGCTCTTCGACGCTGAGCGTCTCGAGCAGCGCCTGGCGCTGGGCGGGGGTGATGTCGATGTATCCCGCGACCAGGTCGGCGAACCGGCCGGCCTCGTTGACGCCGGCCAGCACCTGCTGCACCACCTCGTCCGGCAACCCGGACTTCTGGCCCAGCTCCGCCGCCCGGGCCCGCGCCTCGCGGTGCAGGGCCACGAACGCCGGGTCCTCGGCGTTGATGGGGAGCATCTCGTCGGCCTCGCGCACGACGGCCTGGAGGTAGCCCTCCTTGTCGGTGTAGTGGATGGCAATGCCGCGCTGCTCGCCGTGGAGCAGAAGCTGCATGCCCGACAACCCGCGCTGGAGCTGTCCGATCTTCGCGATGGTGCCGATGGTGTACAGCACGTCCGCCGTCACGCTCTCGACGTTCTGCCGCTGGGAGACGGCGAATACGAGGCGCTCGGGCGTGGCCAGGGCGGCCTCGATGGCGCGGAGCGTGGCGGGGCGGCCGGCACCGATCGGCGCAGTGACGCCGGGGAACAGGACCACCTCGCGCAGCGGCAGCACGGGCAATGTCAAACGTTCGGCCATGTAGAGACTACTCCTTCCGAACCCCGTATCAGCGGGGAAAATGACGGGCCCACAAGAGATCGGGCGCACATTTGCACCGAGCGTGCCACCGTGCTCGCGGTCTCCGGGCTTGCTGTAGAACAACTTAGGGCCCCGGTCGGTTTCCTGGCCAGCGCCGGGGCGGCAGGAGAGGAGGAGAGGAGGGGGGTTTCGCTGCCATAATGACGGAAGTGGCGCGGACGAGTAGCGGGAGTGTCAGGCCACTGCGAAGTGTCACGCTCAGCTGCCGAAGCGGTGACAGCGCCGTCGCTCGGTGCTCAGGATGACACGTCGCCCGCCCCCGTTCAGGTTGCCGCAGGCGGGGTATCGGTACAGATTGTGGGCCATGTTCGGCCGTCCCAACGCGCTGCGCACTTCCCCTCCCCTCTCGCCGGTTCCCAGAGGTGCCACCGCCCATGACCGACTCGGCCGATAAGCCGCTGCCGGCCCGGCTCGCCGAGGCGCTGGGAGACGCGTACACCATCGAGGGCGAGGTCGGCCGCGGCGGGATGGGCGTGGTCTACCGCGCCCGCGACGAGCGGCTCCAGCGGCGCGTGGCCATCAAGGTGCTCCCGCCCGAGCTCGCCTTCCAGAAGGACATCCGCGAGCGGTTCACCCGCGAGGCCCAGACCGCGGCGAAGCTGTCCCATCCCCACATCGTTCCGATCCACACGGTCGGCGAGGGCCAGGGCCTGGTGTACTTCGTCATGGGCTACGTCGACGGTGAGTCGGTGGCCGGACGGATCCGCCGCCGCGGCAAGCTGCCCGTGGACGAGGCGCGGCGGATCATGGGCGAGGCGGCCGACGCCCTCAGCGCCGCCCACGCCCTCTCGATCATCCATCGTGACATCAAGCCCGACAACATCCTGCTCGAAGGCTCCCGCGGCCGGGTCATGGTGACCGACTTCGGCATCGCCAAGGCACTGAGCTCGACGTCGGGAGCGACGCTCACCGGTGCCGGCGTGGCCATCGGGACGCCCGCGTTCATGAGCCCGGAGCAGGCCGCGGGCGAGCGCGAGATCGACGGCCGGTCGGACGTCTACAGCCTGGGCGTCGTCGCCTTCCAGATGCTCACGGGCGAGCTGCCGTTCAATGCGCCGACCGTCGCCGGCATCCTGATGAAGCAGATCACGGAGCCCGCGCCGGACCTCCGGGCGCGCCGCCCGGACGTGCCGGAGGACCTGGCGCTCGCCGTGAGCCGGTGCCTGGAAAAGGACCCGGAGAACCGCTGGCCCAGTGCCGACTCGCTGCGCCGGGCGCTGGAGAGCCGCACGGTATCGGGGTACCGGCCCACCGGCACCTCGTTCAAGGGACAGCGCCTCGAGGCCCCGGCGGAGCCGCGCCCGCTGACCGGTGCCCGGCCCCGCCCGCCGGGTGCGACCGGGAGCCGCCGCGGACTCGAGAATCGGCCGGGGCTCGGCCCCAGGCCGGTGCCCGCGCCCAGGGACGAGCGGGGTCTCCGGCGGCGTGACTATCGGGAGCGGCGGCCGGAGAAGGACGCGATGCCGGACACCGGCGAGCCCCGGATCGTGCAGAAGGTTCGGGGCCAGTTCGCGAGCTGGGCGGCCGTCTCGCTCGGGTGCCTCGGCATCAACATCGCCACCGGCATCGGCGACCCCTGGTTCCTGTTCCCGATGTTCGGCATGGGGATCGGCGTGTTCCGGAACTACGCGCAGCTCTGGCAGGCGGGCTACAGCTGGCGGGACGTGCTGACCCGGCCGCCGGCGCCGGATGCGGTCGAGACGACTCTCGTCAAGGGCACGCGGGTGCTGGCGCGCCAGCTGCCCCCGCCGAGGGCCGACGAGTTCGGCGCGCACGTGGACGCCATCCGCCAGGTGCAGGGCGACCGGCAGGCGATCCTCAAGCTCCTCGACCGGCTGCCACCGTCCGAGCGGAAGATGCTGCCCGAAGTGCAGCAGACGGTCAACGCCCTCTACGAGCGCGCGACCGACGTGGCCCGCACGCTGCACGCGATGGACAGCAACATGGACACCGAAGGGCTGGGACAGATCGACGAGCGGATCGCCGCGCTGGCCAAGGAGCCCGACGATGCCGAGCGGGCCCGCCGGCTCAACCTGCTGGAGCGTCAGAAGCAGACGATCCTCGATCTGCGCGGGCGCCGGAGCCAGGTCGCGAGCCACCTCGAGTCCTGCGTGCTGGCCATGCAGAACGTGCGGTTCGATCTCCTGCGCCTGCGCTCGGCCGGGGTCGCCGCCGTGCTGGGCGACCTGACTCAGGCCACCCAGCAGGCGAGGGCGCTCTCGCGGGACGTCGACAACGCCATCGCCGCCGCGGGCGAGATTCGCGAGGCGATGCGGCCCTGAGCGAGACGTCTTCCGGGCGGGTCGGGTTCGTTGTATTGTATCGGCGCTGACCCCGGTCCGCTCGACAACATCGCTGGCTTTGACCGTTCGCGCCGGCCCTGCCGTAACGACCGTGCCTCCCCCGTGTGGGGAGGCACCGCTATTGTGGGGCGATCATTTTTCTTCGTGGAGGAGCCACATGCGTGGTCACCCGAGGTTCCAGCGCTGGCCGACGACGGTTCGAACCGCGTGGGGACTCGCGGCGATGCTCGCCGCCGCCGCCTGCGGCAAGACCGGCGAGGCCGGCAAACCCGCGGAAGGGGGCACGCAGGGCGCGGCAGCCGGCGCCCCGGCCGGCGGCGCGGTACCGGTCATCGCCATCATCCGGGCCGCGGACTGGATCGGCTCCGAATGGAGCGAGGATGCGCTCAAGGTCGGGCTGCAGGAGTCCGAGCTGGAGCAGGGGCGCGACTACGAGTTCAAGATCACCAGCGCCCAGGGTGACCTGGCGACCCTGCCGAGCCTCATCGACGCGGCCGTGGACGCCAAGTCCAAGGTGATCGTGACCTTGCAGGACGAGACGCTGCAGGCGGCGGTCCAGCGGGTGAAGACGCTGCCGATCGTCTTCAACATCCTGGCGGATCCGTTCGCGGCCGGAGCCGGCACCAGCGACTCGAACCACCTCGCGAACATCACCGGCGTCTATTCGCCCGGCTTCGGCGATCCGGAGCAGGCCAAGCGCGTGGAGCTGATCAAGCGGATCGTCCCCAAGGCCAAGCGGGTGGGCATCCTGTTCAGCCCCGGTGAGCCGCTGTCGGTCGGGCTCAAGGACAAGATGACCACGGCCGCGAAGAAGGCCGGCCTCGCGGTCGACGCGGTGCCGATCAACAACGTGAGCGAGGGCACCGAGGCCGCCGCCGCGATCGTGGGCAAGAAGGTGGACGCGATCGAGATCTACGGCAACGCGGCCCACGGGGCGTTCGAGAGCATCATCCAGGTGGCCAAGGAGCACAAGGTGCCGGTGTTCTCGCCGTCGCCGTTCGAGATCCTCAAGGGCGCCACGGCGGCGTTCTATCCCGACTTCCAGGAAGGCGGGGTCGAGGCGGGCAAGATGATCGGCCGCATCCTCAAGGGCGAGAGCCCCGGGGCGATCCCGTTCTATCGCCTCCAGACGACCAAGGAGCAGGTCAGCCCGGACGCCACCACCAGCAAATGAAGATGGTCACCGCGCACGTGGGCAGCAGTGCCCTCGTGCGCCTGACCGGCAGGCTGGACGGCGAGTGGTCCCGCCACCTCGCCGACACGCTGGATGAACTCCTCCGGGACGGCCTTCGATCGGTCGTCCTGGACATGTCCCAGGTGGACTACATCAGCACCCCCGGCGTGCAGGTCCTCGGCCAGCGCTACCGCGACTTCAGTCTTCTCCGCGGCGAGCTGCGCGTCTCCGCGCCTTCCCCAATCGTGCTGCAGGCGCTCACGGCCGCCAACCTCGTCGACCAGCTCCTGCTACTCCCCGGGGACGAGCGCGTCGCCGGCGGCGCCGGCCGGCCGTCGGCGGTCATGGCGCGGCCGGCCAGCGAGTTCACCGGCGACGCCTGGCACGTGCCCGCGGCCACCGGCCCCGCCGGCCAGTACGAGATCTCCCGGCGCCATCTCGCCGGGGAGCTGGCCTGCCGGGTGGTGGGCCGGCCCGATGGCTTCTCGGCCGGACACCGGGCGGAGGACTGCCGCACCATCGCCTTTACGGTGGGCGCGTTCGGCCTCGGGATCGGCGCCATCGGGGAGACCTTCGACGAGACCCGCCCGCGCTTCGGCGAGCTGGTCGGC
Organism: Gemmatimonadales bacterium; assembly: GCA_035703025.1. Taxonomy (GTDB): domain Bacteria; phylum Gemmatimonadota; class Gemmatimonadetes; order Gemmatimonadales; family GWC2-71-9; genus CAVVWJ01. The sequence goes on from DASSYY010000105.1 coordinate 6,753, forward strand.
GTCACCGGGACCGTGGCCTACCTCCCGACCGACGGGTCGCTGGTCCCCGACTACCTCAGCGCGACCGCCCACACCACGCCGGCCGCGGTGCTGGGGAGCGGCCTGGTCCTGGACGGCACCTTCAGCAACCTGATCCGGTTCCGGACCCAGCCGGGTGCCGCCACGGTGCCGCTGGCGGAGCTCGCGGGCGTGGCGCTCTCCACGTCCGGGGAGGACGTGGCCGGGATGGTGGTGGTGGCGGAGGCCACGGACCTGGTGACGACCTCCCTCCGGCGCTCGCCCGCCGCGGCGGAGGCCCCGCCGGCGCTCGACGCCGGCGCCATGCGCGAGTGGCTGGCGTTCTCGCCCGAGCGCACGCAGGCGCGGCGCGCCGTGGTCATCGTCGGAGTCGTCGCGCGCCACCCGCCAGCGGCGCTGGAGGGCTACCTCCGCCCCCTGGGCCCGTTGCGCGACCTCGCCGGCCACTTCCACGCCATGGTGTTCCCCTACCGTCCGGTACCGCAGCGCGCGGTGTCCTTGCGCGCGCTGGTCGAGAAGCTGCTGGAGACCCAGCCGCTCCGGAGCGTGGGTCACCTGGTGTTCGACGATCGGGGCCCCGACAGCGCGGGCGAGAACGCGCTGCTCCGCGGCCTGTGCTGGACGGCGCGGGTCACCTCGGTGAGCGCCGCATGAACCTGCTCATCGGCGCGCTGACGATCGGCCTGCTGCTGTCGCTGCTGGCGCTGGGCGTCTTCATCACCTACCGGGTGTTCGGCATCCTCGACGTCACCACGGACGGCTCGTTCGGCGTCGGAGCCGCCACCGCGGCGGCCCTGCTCTCCCACGGCTGGCATCCGCTGCCCGCCACGGCCCTGGGCGCGGGCGCGGGCATGATGGCCGGACTCGTCACGGGTCTGGTGCACACCCGCTTCGGAGTGAACGCGCTCCTGGCCGGGATCCTCACCAGCACGGCGCTCTATTCGGGCAATCTCTACATCATGGGCGGGGGCGACCGCTCGGTGGCAGGCGTGCCGACGCTGATCACCAGCGCGGAGGGGCTGTTCACGCGCCTGGTGCCGAACGCCGACGCGATCACCCTGCTGGGCACTCCGGTCAGTGCGCGGAACCTGGCATCGCTGGCGCTGCTGGTGGTCGTGGTGGCCGTGGTCGTCTGGCTGCTGGCTCGCTTCTTCCGCACGAACCTGGGGCTCGCCCTCCGGGCCACGGGCGACAATCCGCAGATGGCCCGGGCGCTGGGCGTGTCCGTCAACGGGATGATCGTCGTGGGCCTGGTGATGGCGAACGGCCTCATCGGGCTCGCGGGCGCCCTGTTCGCCGAGTACCAGGGGTTCGCGAACATCCAGATGGGGCTGGGGATGATCGTGACCGGGCTCGCCAGCGTCATCGTGGGCGAACGGCTCGCCGGCGGACGCCAGCGCATGGCCCCGCGCCTGGCCGCCGTGGTGCTCGGTGCGGTGCTGTTCCGGCTCATCATCGCCGGCGCGCTCCGGGCCGGTCTCGATCCCAACGCCCTCAAGCTGCTGACGGCGGTCTTCGTCTTCCTCGCGCTCGTGGTGCCGGACGCCCTGCGCCGCCGGCTCCAGCGGACGGCCGTTCCCGGGAGCGCCCGTGGCTGACCCCGCGCTCGAGATCCGAGGACTGGACCACACCTTCCACTCCGGCGCGCTGGACGAGATGCGCGCGCTGCAGGGCATCGACCTCACCCTCGACCGTGGCGCGTTCGTCATCGTGCTCGGCACCAACGGCTCCGGCAAGTCGACCCTCCTGAACGCGGTCGCCGGGTCGTTCATGCCCAACCGGGGCACGATCCGCCTCGACGGGCAGGACATCACCGACTGGCCGGAGCACCGTCGCGCGACGCTGATCGGGCGGGTGTTCCAGAACCCCTTCAGCGGCACGGCCCCCGGCATGACGGTGGCGGAGAATCTCGCGCTGGCCGCGCGGCGCACCCGGCAGGGCGGCCTGGGCCCCGCGCTCAGCCGCCAGCGCCGCCGGGAGATCGTGGAGCAGATCGAGCAGCTGGGCACCGGGCTCGAGGACCGGCTGGACGCGCCGATGGGGGTGCTGTCGGGAGGCCAGCGCCAGGCCCTCACGCTGCTGATGGCCACGATGGAGTGGCCCAAGCTGCTGCTGCTGGACGAGCACACCGCGGCCCTCGACCCGCGGGGCGCGGAGCAGGTGCTGCGGATGACGCAGGAGATCGTGAGCCGCCGGCGCCTGACGACGCTGATGGTGACCCACTCGCTGACCCAGGCGGTGCGGCTGGGAGACCGGGTCCTGATGATGCATCGCGGACGGATTGTGCACGACTTCAGCGGGATCCGGAAGCGCCGGCTCCGGGTGGACGACCTGCTGGCGCTCTTCGACGAGGTGCGCGGGGCGGAGCTGCTGGACGAATCGACGGCGGCGATGCTGGCGCGGAGCTACGTGTAGGCTGGGCGCTAGAACGCCGCGATCTGGACGATGGCCTCGTGGAGATCGTCCACCTGCGGCAGAATCACGTCCTCGAGCTCGGGGGCGTAGGCCACGAAAGTGTCGGTCGAGGCGACCCGGCGGACCGGGGCATCGAGGAAGCTGAACATCTCGTCGGCGATGCGCGCCGCGATCTCCGAGCCGTATCCCCACGACAGCGAGTCCTCGTAGGCCACGACGACCCGGCTGGTCTTCCGCACCGACTCGCGGATCGTCTCCCAGTCGACCGGCGAGAGCGACCGGAGATCGATCACCTCGGTGCTCACGCCCTCCTGCTCCTCGGCCCGCTTCGCCGCCCACAGGGTCCGCTGGACCAGCGCGCCGTAGGTCACGACCGTGAGGTCCGTGCCCGGCCGCACCACCTTCGCCTTGCCCAGGGGAATCATGAAGTTCGGCCCCGGATTCGGCGCCTTGTTGTAGGTCTGCCGGTAGAGATGCTTGTGCTCGAGGAACAGCACCGGATCTTCACACCGGATCGCGGTCCGGAGCAGGCCGTTGGCATCGAGCGCGGTGGACGGGCAGACCACCCGGAGGCCCGGCACGCCGGTGAAGACCGCGGCGCCCGTCTGGGAGTGGTAGACCGAGCCGCCCTTCAGGTACCCGCCATAGGTGACCCGCACCACCACCGGCGACGCGAAGGCGTTGTTGGACCGCCAGCGCATCAGCGCCAGCTCGTTCCGGAGCTGCATGTAGGCCGGCCAGATGTAGTCGAAGAACTGGATCTCGACCACCGGCTTGAGGCCGCGCGTCGCCAGGCCGATCGCGCGGCCGATGATGTTGGCCTCGGCGAGCGGCGAGTTGTACACCCGCTCGCTGCCGAAGGCGCGCTGCAGTCCCCAGGTCACCTTGAAGACGCCGCCCTTCCCCTTCACGTCGGCCAGGTTGTCTTCCCGGCTGCAGTCGGCCACGTCCTCGCCGAAGACGACGATCCGCGGGTCGCGCGCCATCTCGTCGCGCAGGCAGATGTTGAGCAGGTCGACCATGGTGGTCGGGTCCCCCGCGAAGCGGGGGTCGTCCTCGGTGTCGAACTGCTCGGACGTGGGATCGACGTCGGGGGAGTAGACGTAGTTGTAGATGGTGTCGGTGCCGGGCTGCGGCGAGGCGAGCGCCACGTCGGCCGCGACCTGGACCTCCTCCGCCACCTCCTGAACGATCTGGTCGAGCTCCGCCTGGGTGGCGATGCCCTGGTCCAGGAGGTACCGGGGAAACCGGTTGAGCGGGTCCCGCTCGGCGTCGGCCTGCCGCTCGGCCGGCGGACGGTACTGAATCTCGTCGTCCGAGAGCGAGTGACTGTACGGGCGAATGACCTTGGCGTGGACCAGCGCGGGGCCCTTCCGGGCGCGCGCGTAGTCGACCGCCTTCATCAGGACGTCGTACGACGCCAGCACGTCGCAGCCGTCGACCTCCTGAATGAAGAGCCCCGGAAAGCCGGTGAGCAGGCGCGAGACCGAGCCACCGGGCGTGTTGACCTCGACCGGGACCGAGATGGCGTAGCCGTTGTCCTCGACCAGGAAGACGACGGGGAGCTTGAGGTTGGTGGCGGTGTTGAGCGCCTCCCAGAACTCGCCCTCGCTGGTGGTGCCGTCGCCGGTGGTGCAGAGGACGACCTCGTCGCCGTGCACGAGCTCGTCGCGCTCGGCGATACCTTCGATCTTCGAATACCGGAGCCAGGCCTCGGCGCAGCCCACGGCCTGCAGGAACTGGGTGCCGGTCGGGCTCGACGCGCTGACGATGTTGAGCGCCTTGTGGCCCCAGTGGGACGGCATCTGCCGGCCGCCCGAGTTGGGGTCGTCCGCGGCGCCGACGGCGGACAGCAGCTGCTCGGTGGGGGTCATGCCGAGGCCGAGGCAGAGCGCCCGATCGCGGTAGTAGGTGTAGAACCAGTCGTAGGCGGGGCGGAACACCCGGGCAGCCGCGACCAGGACGGCCTCGTGCCCGGCGCCAGAAATCTGGAAGAAGATCTTGTTCTGCCGCTTGAGCTGGATTTCCTTGTCGTCGATCCGCCGCGCCAGCAGCATGGTCCGGTAGAAGTCGAGCAGGTCCGCCTTCTCCAGCTTGGCGGATGCGCGGGCGCGGGTGGAGGTACGTGTGGCCATCGCACTCGGGGGAGAAGGGTCGCGGTCGCCGGCTGCCTCAAACGACGCGAAAGATAGCCTCGCGACCCGCGTCCCGGGGAGTCAGTTCTTCCAGTCGCCCGACTTCACCTCCGCCAGCACGCCCTCGAGATCGTTGAAGCGCACCGCTTTGGGCTCCGCCGGCATGGGCGGCAGCTCGATCTCGGCGCGGGCCCCGGTGACCTTCACCCGCACCCGGGCCACCCGGTCCTTGCCCAGGTCGAGGGTGACCGGCACGTACATGAGGAAGTTCTCCGGCACCCCCTCCTGCTGGACCTGCAGCCGCACGCGGAACTGCCCGTCGTCCAATCGGTCCGTGCGGTAGGCCACCCGATATGTCGGGAGCGCCGTGCCGTAGACCCACTGGTCGAAGAACCAGCCCATGTCGGTCCCGGTGTGGCGCTCGACGACCCGGCGGAAGTCCGCGGTGGAGGCGCGCTTCCCCTGGTAGCTCCGATAGAAGTCCTGCATCGTCTCGGTGAAGCGGTCCTCGTTCATGGTCTTGAGATCGAGCATCAGCATGCGCAGCATGTGCACCACCCAGGCGCCCTTCTTGTACACGATCGTGCCGTAGTCGTCCACGTCCGCGTCGCGAGAGGACTGGACCCGGTGGCCGAGCGAGATGGGGCCGGGCGCATCCCTGCGGAGAAAGATGGACGAGCGGTACTGGCGCAGGATGCCGAAGTACTTGTCGT
>DASSYY010000116.1:0-10658 GCA_035703025.1 Gemmatimonadales bacterium
GCGGTGGGACAGGCGATCGGCCGGATCCAGCGGACCGCGCGCGTGCTCGCGCGGCTCGACGTGTGGACCGCGCTCGCCGACGGCGCGGTGGCCGGCCGCTACGTCCGGCCCGAGGTGCACGACGGGTTCGACCTGGTGCTCCGCCAGTGCCGGCATCCGGTGATCGAGCGGATGATGCCGCGCGAGTCGTTCATCCCGAACGACGCGCGCTTCACCGAGGCCGAGCGGGTGGCGCTGGTGACCGGGCCCAACATGGCGGGCAAGTCCACCATCCTGCGCCAGATCGGCCTCTGCGTGGTGCTGGCGCAGATGGGCGCGTTCGTACCCGCCGCCGCGGCCTCGGTCGGCGCGGTCGACCGCCTCTTCACCCGGGTCGGGGCCAGCGACAACCTGGCCCGCGGCCAGTCGACGTTCATGGTGGAGATGAGCGAGACCAGCGCCATCCTCCACAACGCGGGGTCGCGGAGCCTGGTGCTGCTCGACGAGATCGGCCGGGGGACGTCGACCTACGACGGCGTCGCGATCGCCTGGGCCGTCACCGAGCACCTGCACGACCGGGTCGGCTGCAAGACCATGTTCGCCACCCACTATCACGAGCTGATGCAGCTCCCCGAGCGGCTGCAGCACGCGCGGAACTACAACGTCGCCGTGCGCGAAACCGGCGAGACGGTCGTGTTCCTCCATCGGCTCGAGCCGGGCGGCACCGACCGCTCGTACGGCATCCATGTCGCCCAGCTCGCCGGGCTGCCGGAGGCCGTCGTTCGCCGCGCGCGCGAGATCCTCGGCACGCTCGAGGGGGATCACCGCGTGGTGCCGGGTCCGCCGCCCGAGGCCCCGCGCGACCCCGGCCAGCTCGCGCTCTTCGCCGATGCGCCGCCGCCTGACCCGATGGTGGAAGAGCTCCGGCTGATGGACGTGAACGCGCTCACGCCGCTCGAGGCGCTCAACCGGCTGGCCGAGCTCAAGCGGCGGGCGGAGGACCGCCGGTGAGCGGACGCGCCACCCCCCGGATGCGCAGCTTGATGCTGGCGGTCGCGCTGGCCTCGGCCTCCGCGCTCGCCTGTAGGGGGAAGGACGACGGCAGCTTCCGGCTCTCGACCAACGTCCCCACACCGCCCACCAGCGACGCGGACCAGCCCCCGGTGGCCATCAATCCCCTCTCGCCGGTGGAGTATCCCGTCCCGCTGCTCGAGCAGGGCATCGAAGGCCGCGTGCTGCTCCGACTCTACGCCGACTCCATGGGCGCGCTGGTGGCGGACTCGACCCGGGTCGCTGAGTCGAGCGGGTATCCCGCACTCGACTCGGCGGCCGTGGGCGGCGCCGCCCGGCTTCGGTTCTCGCCGGCGTTGCGGCATGGCCGGCCGGTGGCCGGCGCCTTCCTGCAGCCCATTCAGTTCCGGAACCCCCGGTCTCAGAGCGCCCCATGACGCCTCCGCATCTCCGCCCCTACGACTCGGTGCTCGGGACCATCGGCTGGACGCCGCTCATCCGGCTCGGCCGGATCGGGGCCGGCCTCGCCACTCCGATCTACGGCAAGGCCGAGTACGTGAACCCCGGCGGCTCGGTCAAGGACCGCATCGGACTCGCGATCATCGAGGACGCCGAGCGGCGCGGCGAGCTCCGGCCGGGCGGCACGATCGTCGAGGGCACCAGCGGCAACACCGGCGTGGGGCTGGCGATCGCGGCGAGCCTCAAGGGGTATCACTGCATCTTCACCATGCCCGACAAGATGTCGATGGAGAAGGTCCGCCTGCTCAAGGCGTACGGGGCCGAGGTGGTGGTGACGCCGACCGCGGTGCCGCCGGACCACCCCGAGCACTACGTGATGAAGGCCAAGCAGATCGTGAAGGAGACGCCCAACGCCATCCTGGCCAACCAGTTCTACAACCAGGTCAATCCCGAGGCCCACTACGCGACGATGGGGCCGGAGATCTGGGAGCAGACCGAGGGGCGGGTGACGCACTTCGTCGCGGGCGCGGGAACGGGCGGGACGGTGAGCGGCGCCGGCAAGTATCTGAAGGAGAAGAACCCGAAGATCCGGGTCATCGCGGGCGACCCCGTCGGCTCGCTGTACACCAACTACCATCGCACCCGGACCATGGGCGAGGGACATCCCTATAAGGTGGAAGGGATCGGCGGCGACAAGATCCCCACGACGGTGTGGTTCGACTGGATCGACGAGTTCAGGCAAGTCTCTGACAAGACATCGTTTATGATGGCGCGGCGGCTCGCCCGGGAGGAGGGGATCCTGGTCGGCGGCTCGGCCGGACTCAACGTGCAGCTGGCGGTGGACGTGGCGCGCGAGGTGGCGGACCCCGATGCCCTGATCGTCACCATCCTGTGCGACACCGGTGAGCGCTACCTGTCCAAGCAGTTCAACGACGCCTGGATGCAGGAGAACCAGATGCTCGACACGCCGAGATCCACCGTGCAGGAGCTGCTCGCGCGCCGGCCGGCGAATGCCCCGGCGGTCGTGAGCGTGGCCCCGGCGGCGGCGGTCCGGCAGGCGCTCAACCTGATGAGCACCTGGGGCGTGAGCCAGATCCCGGTGCTGGAGAACGGCCAGTCGGTGGGCGGGCTCATCGAGGGAACGCTGATGACGCGGGCGTTGGCGCAGCCCGCCCTGCTCGAGCGTCCGGTGAGCGAGGTGATGGACCCGCCCTTCCCCGAGGTCGAGGCCGGTACGGCGACCGACCGGGTCGGGGCGATGCTGACGCGGGAGAGCCCCGCGGCCCTGGTGCGGAAGGACGGGAAGCTGATCGGGATCGTAAGCCGGTACGACGTGCTGCAGCAGCTCATCGGGACCCGCTGATGCGCGTTACGGTCCTCACCGGCGGTACCTCATCCGAGCGCGACGTGGCCATCGCCTCCGCGGTGCAGGTCATCGCCGCGCTCCGCTCGCGGGGCCACGAGGTCGCAGTGGTCGACACCGCCCGGGGCTACATCCCCGAAACCGACGAGCGCTCCCTCCTTTCCGGATCGGTCGGCTTGGCGCCCCCGTCCATCGACCAGCTCCAGGGACTCGAACAGGGCCTGCTGCTGTCGGGCTTGGGCACCATGGCCGCGGTCCGGAAGGCCGACGTGCTGTTTCTGGCACTCCATGGGGGACGGGGTGAGGACGGAACCCTGCAGACCCTGCTGGAAATGGTGGGCGTGCCCTACACCGGGAGCGGGCGGCTGGGCAGCGCCATGGCCATGGACAAGGACGTGTCGAAGCGTCTCTTTCGCATGGCCGGGGTGCCGACCGCCGACTGGGTGATGGCGCCCGCAGACAGGGCCAGGGTGGCGCGCGACTTTGGGTTCCCGGTGGTGGTGAAGCCCTCCAAGCAGGGCTCCACCGTCGGGTTGACGGTGGTCAAGCGAGCCGAGGACTACGACGCAGCCGTGGTGCTGGCCCGCCGATACGACGACGAGGTGATGATCGAGCGGTTCGTCCCCGGCCGGGAGCTGACGGTGGGGATCCTGGACGGACAGGCCCTGGCCGTGGGGGAGATCATCCCGCGGCACGAGATTTTCGATTACGAGTGCAAGTATACGCCCGGCATGTCCCAGGAGATCTTCCCCGCCGACCTGTCCCCCGCCGATACGGCGGAGTGCCAGCGGCTGGGCCTGCTGGCGCACGAGGCGCTCAAACTGGGCGGATACTCTCGGGTCGATTTTCGCTTGACACCAGCCGGGGAACTCTTCTGTTTAGAGGTGAACACCCTGCCGGGCATGACGGCGACCAGCCTTCTTCCCCAGTCGGCGGCCGCGGCGGGCATCGGGTTCCCGGATCTGTGCGAGCGGATCTGCCGGACCGCCCGACTTGGCCGCCTCAAGGAACCGTCCTAGCAGTCGCGGGGTCTCAGTCCAGAAGGCGTGGTACGATGAATCTGTCTCCCTCCAACCGTCTGACCCCGTGGGTGGGTCGCCTCATCATCGCGAACGCGGTGGTGCTGCTCCTGCTCATGACGGTATTCACGTCTCCCGCGCTGCAGCAGGCCCTGCGGTTCACCCCCGGCCGGGCGCTCGAGCAGCCGTGGACCTTCGTCACCTACATGTTCGTCCATGCCGGGCTCCTCCACCTGCTCGGCAACATGATCATGCTGTTCGTGTTCGGCCCACCGGTCGAGCACCGGCTCGGCGGCCGGGCGTTCCTGCTCTACTATCTCTATTGCGGCATCGGGGCAGCCGTGCTGTCGCTCGCGCTCTCGGGCATCCTGCCGAGCGCGGGCGTGCCGTTCGCCGGTGCGTCGGGCGCGGTGCTGGGCGTGGGCGTCGCGTTCGCGCTGCTCTGGCCGGACGCGGAGCTCCTGGTCTTTCCCCTGCCCACGCCCATCCGGGCGCGGACGCTGATCCTGGTCCTGGTGGGCATCGACGTGGTGTTCTCGCTGATGCTCCCGGGCGACGGGGTCGCGCACCTGGCCCACGTCGGCGGGGCCGCATTCGGCTATCTCTTCTTCCGCCTGCAGGCGTTCTCGCGGCGCGCGCCCCACCCGCCGCCTCGCGCCGTCGAGCGCGTGGTGATGGTCCAGTCCGGCGCCGCCGAGCCCGAGCGGCGGACGCCGCCGACGCCTCTGCGTCCGCGCCGTCGCGCCGAAGCCGATCCGGTCGCCGCCGAAGTCGACCGCGTGCTCGACAAGATCAGCGAGCAGGGCATCGCGAGCCTCACCGCCGCGGAGCGGCGCTTCCTCGACGAGGTGTCGAAGCAGAAGAAGCAGGAGCACTGAGCAGTCTCTTGCGTCTTGGTCGAGCCTTTCGTATTGTCTGCCGTGCTGATCAATCTCCTCCCCGATTTTCTCGCGGTGCTTGGCGCCGGCGACCGGGAGGCGGCGTATCGGCAGTATCGCGATTCCCACCGACCGATCCTCGACGCCTACTGGCGCAACTACGTCCTCGATCCCGACAGCCCGCACGCCGGCGAAATCATCACCGCCGCGCTGCGGGCTGATCGCAGCGACCTCCTCGCCCTCGCCGACTCCGTCAATCTCGTCCAGCTCGCCGAAGACGCCATCGCCAAAGCCGAAGAGCTGCTGCAGATCGATCGCCCGACCGACATCTACCTGATGGTGGGACTTGGCGGCGCGAACGCGGGCGAGCTGGTCGTGGGCGGGCGCGGGATCGCCTTCATCTGCCTCGAGCACTTCACGGGGCGGGTCAATCCCGAGACCTACGGCATGGGATTGCCGGCCGACCTGATCCCGCTGTGGATCGGCCACGAGCTGGCGCACACCGTCCGCTACACCTCGCCCACGAGCGGGAGCGATATGCATCGGCTCGTGACCGAGGCGGGCGGGTACTACGACTACTGGTCCACCGGCAGCCGGGCCTCGCTCCGGGAGCTGCTGGTGAACGAGGGGCTGGCCGTGCACGCCGCGCAGGCGGTCGCCCCCGGCTTCGACGCCGCCGACTACTTCGGCTACCCGCGGCGCCAGTACCACCGGCTCCGGGAGATGGAGGCGTTCCTCCGGCGGGTGGTGGAGGCCGACCTCGAGCAGAGCGGGCTCGGCCTCCGGCTCCGGTACCTCTCGGGCGGCATGAGTCCCAGCGCCCGGCTGGTGGGCGGGCGGGTGCTGCCGGAGCGGGCGGGCTACTACCTGGGCTATCGGATGACCGAGGCGCTCGTGGGGGAGCGGGGGTTGGCCGAGGCGGTGCGGGCGCCGGCGCTGGAGTTCCAGCTGGCGGAGGACGTGGCGCGGGGGATTCAGACGGCGTAGGACTCGTGATACTTCACTGACACGGACGCCCGTTACTTCCCGACGCAGAAGCTGGCGAACACACGGTCGAGGACCTCCTCGACGTCGACCGCCCCGACGAGCTCGTCGAGGGCGGTCGCCGCTTCCCGGACGTGGTGCGCCGCGAGCACGGCATCGCCGACCGCGGCTCCGCCGCCGCTGCCCGCGCCCGACCCGCCCATCTGTTCGAGTGCACCGGCGAGCGCCACTTGCGCGCGAGCGAGCGCCGTTCGATGGCGCTCGCGGGTGAGGGCCGGCTCGAGGTCCGCCAGCGCGATCCGCTCGGCGAAGACCCGCTCGGCGGCCGCACGCCGGAGCCGGTCGAGGCCCGCCCCGGTCACCGCCGACACTCCGATCGCCTCGCCCGCCGTACGGCCGTCCAGATCCAGCTTCGTACGCACCACCAGCGCGGGCAGCGCGTCGGCGATCGCCGTCTCGTCGGGCTCGACCGGCCGGCCGGCCTCGACGCAGAGCAGGACCAGGTCGGCCGAGCCCAGGTAGCGCCGGCTCATCTCGACCCCGAGACGGTCGATGCGGTCGGTCGCCTCCCAGAGCCCGGCGGTGTCGACCAGCCGGATCGGCCAGCCCAGAAAGTCGGTGTGGGCTTCGACCGCGTCCCTGGTGGTGCCCGGGATCTCGGTGACCAGCGCCCGGTCGGTCCCGAGCAGGGCGTTGAACAGCGACGACTTGCCGGCGTTGGGACGGCCGGCCAGCACGAGCAGGGCGCCTTCACGGAGCCGCTCGGCGGCCGGCGCCGTGGCGAGCAGCCGCTCGATCCGCCCGGCCACGTCGGCGAGCTGCGAGACGATGCGCTCCGGCGGAATCGGGCCGTCGTCCTCGCCGGGAAAGTCGATCTCGTAGGCGAGGAGACCGCCGGCTTCAACGAGACTCTCGCGCAGCTCGGCGAGACGACGCGAGAGACCGCCGTCGAGCTGGGCGAGGGCGACCCGCGCCTGGACGGGAGCGGTCGCGTCGATCAGGTCGCCCACCGCTTCGGCCTGCACCAGATCGAGCTTCCCGTTGAGGACGGCCCGGCGGGTGAATTCACCGGGGGCGGCCGGCCGTGCGCCTGCCGCATGCAGCGCCGCGAGCAGCCTGGCGGGGACCAGGAGGCCGCCATGACACGAGAGCTCGACCAGGTCCTCACCGGTGTAACTGTGCGGTTTCGGGAACGTCGTGTAGAGTCCGCGGTCGATCGGCTGACCGTCGGCGTCGCGGAAGGTGGCGAGCACAGCGGTGCGGGGCATGCCCGCGGTAAATCCGGCGATGACCCGGGCCGCGATCTCGAACACGCCGGTCCCGCTCAGGCGGATCACCGCCAGGGCGGACCGCCCGGCCGGCGTGGCCAGGGCTGCGATGGGATCGGAGAGCATGGTAGAGAACTTATCACGCGCGACGGTCGAGCGGGCGCCAGCATTCCTTCACCATCCGATCGAATCCGACTTCTCTATCGGGAGGGCTCCCATGATGGTCCTAGCCTGTCTGGTGACCGTTGGCGTCGGGGGCGCCGTGCCTTGCGCGCGGACTGCACCAGACTCGACCGAGGTTCCGCTCGAGCTGGTCGACGGCGGCCGCGCGGTGGTGCTGGCCACCCTCGACGGCAAGGGGCCCTATCGGCTTGCGGTCGAGACCGGCTCGCCGGAGGTGGTCCTGTCGGATCGGGTCATCAGCGAGCTGGCGCTGCCGGCTGCCGGCGTGCGCGGAGCCGACTCGCTCTTCCGACTGGACTCGCTTCGGATCGGTGATCTCCGGGTGGATCACCTGGCCGTGAGCCGCAACCCCGCCCTCGCCGGCCTCGGCGTCGACGGTCTGCTCGGGCTCGAGGCCTACGCCGACCTGCTGCTGACGGTCGACTACCCGTCGGCGCGCCTCCGGCTGTCGCGAGACACGCTCCCGGTCCCGGACGGCGTGGATGTCCTGGAAGCCGTGAGGGTGGGGCCGTTCATTGGCGTGCCGATGGACGTGGGAGGGCGGCGGGAGATCGGGGTCGTGGATACCCAGGGCGGGATGCTGTTCCAGGCCATACCGGCGGTGGCCGAGCGGCTGGGCTTCGACGGGGCGCTCCGGGTGGTGGGGCGCGCCATCGTGGGCGGCGGACCGCCGGTGGAGGTGAAGTCCGCCGCCCTCGCCGGCGACCTCAGGCTGGGGCGGCACGTGTTCCACCAGCCGCGGATCGCGGTCCACCCGCTACCCCCCGACATCCCGTCGCCGATGACGATCGGCATCGAGGCGCTGCGGCACTTCAGCCTGACGATCGATCAGCGCTCGATGCGAGTCCGGCTCACCCGACCCGGCACGGGGGCCGTCGTCGAATAGGGGCGAGGACGGTCAGGCCTTCTTCTTGGCCTTCCCCGCCCCCGCAGCCGGGGGCTTGGTGGACACCACCGCTCCCGTGTTCTTCCTCAGGCGCTCGCGCGCCAGCAGCCACTGTTGGGGGATGCTCGCGATGTTGCTCACCGCGTAGTACAAGTTCAGTCCGGAGGCGAAGTTGAGGAAGAGAAACGTCATCATGACCGGCATGATGTACAGCATCATCTTCATCTGGGGGTTGGGCTCCATCCCCACCTGGCCGACCTTGCTGAGCCCCCACATCGACGCGCCCATGATGACGGGAATGATGTAGAGCGGGTCGGGCCGCGAGAGGTCGGGCAGCCAGAGGAAGGACGCCCCGCGCAGCTCGATCGTGTTCTGGAACACGAAGAAGAGCGCGAACAGCACCGGCATCGGCAGCAGCATCGGCCAGCAGCCGCCCAGCGGATTGACGTTGTACTCCTTGTACAGCTTGAACATCTCCTGCTGCATCTTCTGCGGGTCGTTCTTGTGGCGCTCCTGGATGTCCTTCATCAGCGGCTGCACGGCCTGCAGCTGCATGTTGGCGCGCATCGCCTTCTGGTTCAGGGGCCAGAGGAGCAGCCGGACCATGATCCCGAAGCTCACCAGCACCAGGCCGTAGGCGAGGTGGAGGTGCTGGTGCATCCAGACGAGCAGCCAGCGCACTCCGACCGCGACCGGGCGGATGATCGTCCGGAAGCCGGGCCAGCCGTACGGGTTGACGTCGTCGAACCCGCGGCCCAGCCGACCGAGGCGGTCGTACTCCATCGGGCCGACGTAGGTGGTGTAGCTGAACTCGCCGCCGGGCGGGAGCGGGACGCTGAGACGGACGTCGGCCTCGGTGGGGCGCTTCTCGGTGGTGGGCCGAGCGGTGATTGCCGCGCCGCCGATCCGGCCGCCGGTGCTGTCGTACGCCAGCACGCCGGTGACGAAGTACTTGGACTTCATCGCCACCCAGTCGAGCGGGCCGCTCACGGTGCGGGTCTCGCCCGGCTTCAGGCTGCCGAGGTCGATCCGCTCGGCGTCGTCCCGCCGGGTCACCACGGCCAGCGCGTGATGGTTCTCCTCGATGTTGGCCTCGGTGTTGGCCAGCGTCGGGCCCATCCCGACCAGCAGAGTCCCGCCATTGGGGCCGACGCCGCTCACCCGGCCGGTGACGGCAATGCGGTAGTCATCCGGCGCGAACCGGTACTCGAGGTCGACGCCCACGGCGCCCCGCGTGGCGGTGAGCCGGAGCGGCTCGCCGGCCGCCGCATCCAGCGAGTCGGTCGAGGCAGTGAATGTCCAGCCCTCAAGCGGGATGGTGTCGCGCCCCATCACGAGGGTGAGGCCGAGGAGCCGGCTGTCGGGAGGCAGCAGCTGGGCTGTGGCACCGCTGTCCGCGGGCGCGATCGAGCGGTAGTGGGGCAGCCGGGCCTCGACCAGCCGGGCACCGGACGTACTGATGCCGTAGCGGTAGAGCGACGACGTCGCGCGCACCGTTCGCACCGGCGCTGCCGCCGCGGCGGTGGTGTCGGCCGGGGCTCGGAGGGTATCGGCGGACGCCGCCCCGCGGGCGGCGGTGTCGCCCGGCGCGGCGACGGCCGCAGGGCCCACAGAGCCGGGTGCGGCGGCCGGTGCTCCGGCCGTCGAATCGGCGGTCGAGCCCGCGCCCGTCACGGGACGGGGCGGGCGCTTGATGAAGATCGCGGGCGTGATGGCGATGACCATCATGAGGAGAATCGCCCAGACGGTACGACGGTCCATGAGCTCAGGTCACTAAGGTCAGGGGACGGGGTCGAACCCGCCCGGGTGGAACGGATGGCACCGGGCGAGCCGACGCGCGGCCAGCCAGCCGCCCTTGAGCGCGCCGTGCCGGGTGACCGCTTCGAGGGCGTATTGGGAGCAGGACGGATGAAACCGGCAGCTCGGCGGCAGCGCGGGGGAGAGGAAGCGCTGGTAGCCGCGAATCAGCGTGGCGAGGAATCGGCTGGGAACGCGGGACAGGGCGGGCACGGATCACCCGGCCCTCAGCACCGTGCGCCGCCAGGCGAGCAGCTCCGCGCGGAGCGCGTCGAACGAGGCGCCGTAGGCTTCGCGGCGCGCCTTGATGAGGAGGTCCCACGCGGGTTGCACGGGCTGGAGCTCGAGCCGCCAGAGCTCGCGCAGGCGTCGGCGGATACGATTGCGGGCCACCGCGGTCGACTGAAACTTCGGAACGATCAGTCCCATCCGCGCGTGGCCCGTCGTGTTGTCCATCCAGATCATGTCCAGATGCTCGAAGCGGCGGCGCCGTCCCTGGGTGAGGCACCGCCGAATGTCCGACGCGCGCGCGAGCCGGTGGGCTCGCGGGAGGCGCGCCGAGGGCGTCAGGAGCCCCCGTGCTTCGACGGCAGCGAGACGGTGAGCTGCTTGCGGCCCTTCTTGCGACGGCGGGACAGGACCGCCCGTCCCCAGCGCGTGGCCATGCGAGCGCGGAAGCCGTGCTTGTTGATCCGGCGCTTGTTGCGCGGCCGATACGACGGTTTCATGCGGGCGTTCCTCCAAAGTGAGCCCGGGAAGCTAGTTAGAGAGCGGGGGTTGGTCAAGCGGAGGAGCGTTTTGGCGGGGTGTCGACCGGGCGGGGGTTCGACG
>DASSYY010000136.1:0-12858 GCA_035703025.1 Gemmatimonadales bacterium
TGGCGCACATCATGGCGGAGGTGGCGCGGCGCCGCGACGCGCAGGATCTGGAGCACTGACCGGGGACGAATCACGGGCGCATGAAGACCGTCGCCACCATCGGCTACCAGGCCGCCACGGTCCGGAGCTTCCTCGAGACCCTGCGCGAGGCAGGCGTCGAGCTGCTGGTCGATGTCCGGGCGGTCGCGAGCTCGCGCCGGCCCGGCTTCGCCAAGTCGCGGCTCGCGGCCAACCTCGCCGAAGAGGGCATCGGGTATGTGCACCTGCGTGGGCTGGGAACGCCGGCTGAGGGGCGCGCCGCCGCTCGCGCCGGGCAGCACGCCCGAATGCGCCAAGTGTACGCCGCCCACCTCGCGACACCCGCCGCACAGACGGAGCTCCATGCCCTCGCCGAGCTGGTCCGTGGCGCTCGCCGGGTCTGCCTGCTCTGCTTCGAAGCCGACCCTGTCCATTGCCACCGCAGCCTCGTGGCCGCCGCGCTTGGCGCACTCGTCCCCATCCGAGTCGAGCACCTGATGCCGGTCGACGCGGCGTGACCGCCCTGCAGCGCGGCGTGGCCGTCCTGCGGCCCGCGCGGCTCGCCGACCTGCCGGCCATCGAAGCGCTCATCACCCGGTCCGCGCAGGAGCTGAGCGCGGGCTATTACACATCCGCCCAGGTCGCGGCGCTCCTCCGGCACGTCTTCGGGGCGGACACCCAGCTCGTGCGCGACGGCACCTATTTCGTCTGCGAAACGGAAGACGGCTCGCTCGCCGCGGCGGGCGGCTGGAGCCGGCGCGCCACCCTCTACGGCGCGGACCGGATGAAAGGCGCCGACGATCCGCTGCTCGACCCGGCTACGGAGGCGGCGCGCATTCGCGCCTTCTTCGTGGATCCGGCATGGGCACGCCAGGGCCTCGGGCGGCGGCTGTTCGCTGAATGCCTGGGGGCCGCCCGCGCGGCCGGATTCCGTACGCTGGCGCTGGTCGCCACCTTGCCGGGCGAGCCGCTCTACCGCGCGCTCGGGTTCGAGCTCACGGAACGCTTCGCGCTCCGGCTGCCGGAGGGCGACGAGGTGCCGGTGGCGCGGATGACTCGCCCCGTGGATCCGTAGATGCCGGATCCGCGCTTCGTGGAGCTGGTCACGGCGGCCCACGGCTACCTCACCGGCCGGCAGGACCAGCTCAAGCAGGCGTTCGGGCTGTCGAACTACGAGCGCTGGGACTGGGACGACGAGCGCGGGGCGGTGATCTTCTCCGATGCCGGCGTGCCGAAGGTCGAGGCCCGGAGCCAGCTCGTCGGCTCGGTGTCGAGGAAGACCGGCACCTGGCTCTGGGCCTGGGCCAACGAGCACATCGAGCCGCGGCACCGGCGGGACCTCGACGACGTCCGGCTGTACGGCGAGCACCACGGGATCTGGCAGCTCACCACGCCCAAGTGGGAGGCTGATGAGGTGGACGGCTGGGAGATGACGTCGATCGCCGCGTACGTGCTGCAGGCGAAGGGCGCCTATCGGATGCCCGATCCCGATCTGTTCAGCTTCGCGATTTTCGAATCGGTGCAATGGCTCCCGGCCGGCGCCGCCGAAACCGGGTGAACGGGGTATACCCGCAGACGCCCTGGTGAATCCGCTTCTTCCCCGGTTTGCTGGAGCCCCCATGCGCAGGCTTGCGCTGACCCTTCCGCTCGCACTGATCGGCCTGGCCTGCCGCGGCGCGGGCGACCGGCCGGGGGGCGCGAACTCGAGCGGCCCCGCCTCCGCAGACCAGGGCCAGGCAGCGCCGCCGCCCGTTGCCGGCCCGGCCGACCCGTGGACCATCCGCTCCGACGGTGTCGGCGCGGTGACGTTCGGCATGTCTCTGGCCGAAGCGCGCGCCGCGCTCGGCGATCCACTGTCCGGCGCGCCGAGCGACGGCTCCTGCGGCTTCGTGGTCCCGCTCGGCGCGCCGGCAGGCGTCCGCTTCATGGTGGAGCAGGGCAAGATGGTGCGCGTCGACGTGGATTCTTCGGGCGTGCGCACGCAGGCCGGCGCCGAGGTGGGGATGAGCGAGGGCGACGTGCGCGGACGCTACGCGGCCGGCCTCCGGGTGCAGCCGCACAAGTACGATCCCAAGGGGCGCTACCTTGTGGTCCAGGGAACCGCGCCGGCCGAGTCGGCGTGGCTGCTCATCTTCGAGACCGACGGGGAGCGCGTCGTACGCTACCGCGCGGGGATCACGCCGGCCGTCGAGTATCTGGAGGGGTGCGCGTGAGTGGGGAACGGGCGGCCGCGGATGGTCCTGGCGGGCGGCGGCTTGCTCTGGCGATGCTGGCCAGTGCCGTTACCGGCGTCGTGATCTACTGGCTGGTCGTCGTGCGAGGCCTGCCGGCGTTGGCCGAGCGGCTGAGCGACGCGCAGATCCTGACGCTGCGCGACCATTTTCGGGCTCACCCCGTTCGCGTCCTGGCGGCCGTCTGCGCGGCCGCGGCTGCGCTCGGGCTGCCGGTGCTGGGCGTGTTCCGACTGGTGTCGGGCCCGCTGTCGGGACCGCGGGGAAGGCGCCGGCAGTGAGACGCCCGCTGCTGCTCCTGCTGCTCGCCGCGATCCCGCCGCGGCCCGCCGGCGCCCAGGGCGACGCGGGCTGGCCGCTCCACGGCTACGATCTGGCCGGCCAGCGGTTCTCCCCGCTCACCGCCATCGACACCGCCACCGTCGCTCGGCTGGTTCCCCGGTGGACCTATCACAGCGGCGTCACTGCCACGTTCCAGGCCACGCCGATCGTGGTCGACGGCGTCATGTACGTGTCGCTCCCCTTCAGCGGGGTCGCGGCACTCGACGCGGCGACCGGGCGCGAGCGGTGGCGCTACACCCACGTCTCCCGCACCGCCAAACCGTGCTGCGGCCCGGCCAACCGCGGGGTGGCCGTCGACGGCGGGATGGTGTACGTGGGGACCATCGACGGCCGGCTCGTTGCGCTCGACGCGGGCACGGGGGCGGTGCGCTGGGACGTGACCGTCGCCGAATACGGCGGCACGACCGAGGCCACCAGCCAGCTCCGCCAGGACGATCCGCTCTCGCGCGTGGGCGCGACGGGGTCCACCGGTGTCGGCATCGGCGCCGCGCCCCTGGTCTACGACGGCAAGGTCTTCGTCGGGATCGCCGGCGTGGGGTACGGCCTGCATCCGGATCAGGGGCTGGCGGTCGTCGGCGTCTCGGGGCAGTACGGCCGGCCCGGCCTGATGGCGGCCTTCGACGCGCGGACAGGACGGTCCGTGTGGCGCTGGGAAGTCACGGGCCCCAAATGGGAAGGCCGCTTCCGGGCGACCACGGCCGACGGCGTGTCGCTGCAGCGTGACGTGGCGGCCGAGCGCGCCGCGGCCGGGGCGCATGCGGACGCGTGGCGGTACGGCGGGGGCTCGATCTACGCGACGCCTGTGGTGGACAGCGCCCGCGGGCTCCTCATCTTCGGGACCGGCAATCCCTCGCCCCAGATGGCGGATGCCTCGCGCCCCGGCGACAATCTGTTCACGTCCTCGATCGTCGCGCTGAACCTGCGGACGGGCCGGCTCGTCTGGCACTATCAGCAGGTGCCGCATGATCGCTGGGGCTACGACGTGGCCAGCGCGCCGGTCCTGCTCGAGCTGACCCGCCACGGCCGCCGCGTGCCGGCGGTGGCCCAGGCGAGCAAGACGGGTTGGGTGTACGTCCTCGACCGCCGGAACGGGACGCTGCTGTTCCGATCCGACCCGTTCGTGCCGCAGCGCAACCTGTTCACGCCGCCGCAGCCGGGCGAGGGCGTGGTGATCGCCCCCGGCATCGCGGGCGGCGCCAACTGGTCGCCGTCGGCGTACGATCCGGACCGCCGGCTGTTTTTCGTCGGCGCGCTCCACCTGCCGACGCGCTACATCGCTCGCGAGGCGCGACGCCCGGACGGCAGCGTCCTGCAGTATGCCAGCACGCAGAACACCGATGAAGCCTGGGGCACGCTGACCGCGCTCGACCTTGGCGCGGGCGGACGGCTACGCTGGCAGGTGCGGACCGAGGAGCCGCTGGTAGGCGGCGTGCTCGCAACGGCGGGGGGCCTGGTGTTCTCGGGCGCCGGGAAGGGGCGCTTCGCCGCGTTCGATGCGGGGAGCGGGCGGGAGCTCTGGTCCTACGCCTGTGCGGCGGGCGTGAACGCGCCGCCGATGACGTACACCGCCGGCGGCGCGCAGCTCGTCGCCGTCGCGGTCGGCGGCAACGCGCTCTTCGGCTTCACCCAGGGCGACATGGTGATGGCGTTCGGGCTGCCCGAATGACATCCGTATCGCCGGGTATCGCGCGGATCGGCCAGATCGCGATTCCCGTCGCCGATGTCGAGCGCGCCGTGACGTTCTACGGCGAGGTGCTCGGCCTCCGCCTCCTGTTCAGGGCGCCGCCGGGCCTCGCGTTCTTCGACTGTGGGGGCGTCAGGCTCATGCTGAGCCGGCCCGAGGGCGTCGAGACGCCGGTGCGCGCGGGTCTGCTCTATTACTTCGTGCCGGACATCGGGGCCGCGCACGCGACGCTGGTCGAGCGCGGCGTCCACTTCGTCGAGAGCCCCCGGCGGGTGGCGAGGCTCCCCGACCACGACCTCTGGCTGGCCGTGTTCCGCGACTCGGAGGGCAACCTGCTCGCGCTCATGAGCGAGGTGCGGCCGCCGTCGCCCTGACGGCCGCCGCCTCGTGACCCTTCAAGGAGGTCGTGTGCCGGCAACCGACAACTGGCTCGCCTGGGCGCTGCTCTCGGCGGTGTTCGCCGCGGCCACCGCGATCCTGGCCAAGATCGGCCTCGAGGGGATCGATTCCGACTACGCGACGCTGGTCCGCACGGCCGTCATCCTCGCCGTCCTCGGCGCCCTCGTCGTGGGCGCCGGCAAGTGGCAGAGCCCCGCCAGCGTGCCGAGGAGAGCGCTCCTCTTCCTCACGCTGTCGGGGCTCGCCACCGGGGCGAGCTGGGTCTGCTACTTCCGGGCGCTTAAGGTCGGCGAGGCCTCCCGGGTCGCGCCGATCGACAAGCTCAGTGTGGTGCTCGTCGCCCTGTTTGCCGTCACCGTCCTGGGCGAACGGCCCTCGCTCCGCGACTGGGCCGGCATCGCCTGCGTGGGTGTGGGGGTGCTCCTGCTGAGCCTGCGCCGGTAAACCGCCGTGCTGGCCGCCGATCTTGGCAGAAGGCCGGTCGGCGCATACTGTCTGCAGTACCGTGAGAATGGACATGCCTGTACCCGCGCGGGCCGGGACCTGACGGCGTGCTCGCCGACGCGCTCCGATCGCTCGCCGGCCTCCGGCTGACGGACGAGGACGGTGAGGCCCACGTCCTCGAGCTGCTGCCGCCCGCCACCGAGGCCGAGATGCGGCGGCTCGAGGCCGGTCTGCCGGCCCCGCTGCCGGATGAGATCCGCGCCGCGCTCCGTCTCACCAGCGGGCTGGCGAATGGGCCACTCGAGTCGTTCTCGCTGCTCGACCTCGAAGGGTTCGGGCTAGAGGAGGCGTTCCCCCATGCCTACTCGATCGCGCACGACGGGTACGGGAACTACTGGATTCTCGACTTGCGGCCCGAGCCCGGCCCGTGGGGACCGGTGTTCTATGCCTGCCACGACCCGCCGGTGATCGCCTACCAGGCGGAATCGATCGAGGCCTTCCTCCGGGACGTGGTGGCGCTGTGGCAGCCGGGACGGCGAAGTCCCGTCGACCGGATGCACGAGGAGGACGTCCACCGCATCTGGCGCGACCACGACAGCCTGCTCGCGCCCGGGGATGCGGTTACGAGCGGCGATCCGGCGCTCGCGTTCTTTGCCGCGACGCTGCCCCCGGAGGCCCGAATCGCCGACATGAGGCAGGCTCAGCCGGGGCAGGGGTTCGCGTGGGGACGCTTCGGGCCGCGGACCGAGATCCGGCGAGCCGGCGGCGAGCGGCTCTGGGCGCTCATCCCGCCCGAGCGGAAGCCCGGGCTGCTGCGGCGGCTGTTCGGCGCAGGCTCCCGATCACCGGCTCCCGAATGAACGGCGGCCGGGTCGTCGGCATCTTCTTCGTGGGGGCCTGAGTGTCCGTCGAAAAGCGCTTCGAGGCCGTGCTGTGGCACAGCCGGCTCGTCGTGGTCGTGGCGGTCATCGCGAGCCTGGTGGTGGCGCTGGCGATGTTCTACGTGGCCACGGTCGACGTGGTGGCGCTGGTCCGCCACCTGGGTCACTACCACGACCTGAGCATGGCCGCCGACGTGCGGGCCGAGCTCCGGGGGACCATCGTGGCGCACGTGGTCGAGGTGGTCGACGGCTACCTCCTGGCGGCGATCATGCTGATCTTCGCGCTCGGACTCTACGAGCTGTTCGTCAGCCGGATCGACCTGGCGGAAGGCTCCGAGTTCGCGGAGCGCCTGCTGCTCATCCGCAGTCTGGACGACCTCAAGGACCGCCTTGCCAAGGTGGTCATGCTCATCCTGGTGGTGAAGTTCTTCGAGTTCGGGCTGACGCTGACCATCAAGGGGTCGCTCGACCTGCTCTGGTTCGGGCTCGGAATCGCTCTCGTGGGGGCGGCCATCGTGATGACGCAAAAGGGGAAGTGATGACCGAGGCCGAAGCCCAGGAGTTCGCCATCGCGTGGATCGCGGCCTGGAACAGCCACGACCTGGAGCGCATCCTGGCCCACTACACCGAGGATGTCGAAGTCACCTCGCCGCTGGTGGAGACGGTGCTGGGCCCCGGGCGGACGACCGTACGCGGGAAAGCGCGGCTGCGCGAGTACTGGAGCGCGGCGCTCGCGCGCTACCCCGAGCTGCACTTCACGCTGTTCCGCGCCTATGCCGGCCCTCGCAGCCTCGTCCTCCACTACCGGAGCATTCAGGGGCTGATCGGCGCCGAGTGCCTCGAGTTCGACGGCCAGGGCCTGATCCGCCGCGTGCTCGCCCACTATGCCCTCGGGCCCGACCCTGCCGCCGCCTGACCTGGTCGTCTTCGACCTGGCCGGCACGACCGTGCACGACCGGGGCGAAGTGCCCGCGGCCTTCGCCGAAGCGCTGCGGGAGGCGGCGGTGCCGTTCGATCCGGGCGAGATCAGCGGGTGGCGGGGTGCCTCCAAGCGCGAGGTGATCGCGCGACTGCTCGGGCGCGACGGCGCGCCCGCGGAGGCGGTGGCCGAGCGGCTGCCGCGGGTCTACGGTCGGTTCCACGCGCTGCTGGCCGAGCGGCTGGCCGCCGCGGCCCCGGTCTCGCTGCCGGGCGTCCGCGAGGTGTTCGAGCGCCTCGGCGCCGCCGGCATGCAGATCGCGCTCACCACCGGCTTCGACCGCGCGCTCGTCGAGCAGCTGCTGGCGGCGGTCGACTGGGCCTCCCTGGTCGACGCGTGGGTCTGCGGCGACGACGTCCCCCGGGGCCGCCCCGCGCCCGACATGATCCTCCTCGCCATGCGGCGGTGCGGTGTGGCGGACGCCGGGCGCATCGCGGTCGTGGGCGACACCCGGCTCGATCTCGAGGCCGCCCGGAACGCGGGCGCGGCTTGGCGCATCGGCGTGCTCACCGGTGCGCACGACCGCGCGACCCTCGCCGCGGCTCCGCACACCCACCTGCTCGACTCCGTGCGCGACCTGCCGTCGCTCTGGCTCCGGGACTGAACGCTCAGGTCGTGGTGCGCACACTGAGCGCGGGCGGCGTCCGGAGCGTCTGCAGCACCACGCAATAGCGCTCGGTCAGCTTCTCCAGGGTGGCCACCTGCTCGGGGGTGGCATCGGTCTCCAGCTCGAAGTGCAGCCGGATGGCGGTGAACCCGACCGGGGCCTCCTTGCTCACGCCGAGCGTGCCGCGGAAGTCGAGATCGCCTTCGGCCCGGACCTGTCCGCCACGCACGGGCAGGCCCAGCGCGGTGGCCACCGCGCGGAGGGTCACTCCGGCGCACGCCACCAGTGCCTGCAGCAGCAGGTCTCCGGAGCAGGCCTCGAGCCCGGTCCCGCCGCTCGCGGGATGCAGTCCCGCTTCCACCATGGCCCGCCCGGTGTCGACGTGGCAGCTCACGGCGGTCTCGTCCAGCCGGCCGGCAGCGCGCAGGGTGACGACGGCCTGCTCGGGCGACGCGCGGTACGCCTCTTTGAGCGGGGCCTGCAGGGCACGGAGATCTTCGGAACGCACGAACCGGCTCCAGGTTGGGTAGAGTCGAAGGCTAGACCGGCGCCTCGCCGAACGCCACGTTGGCGGAACCGGCACGCTCGAGGCGAGCGGCAGTACGTCTTGGCACCGCAGTGTGCGGTTCGTGCCGGCTCGGGCGTCCCTCGCGCTGGTGAGCGCTGGCGCCCGCCGCCTGCTTCCGCCCGTGATGCCTCGTGACCGAGGAGATCTCATGTTCCGCACCGCCATCCCGCTCACCGTCGGCCTCCTGCTGCTCCGTTCGATCGCCGGGTCGGCGCAGGCCGCGCCCACCGTCGAGGAGGTCGGCTGGATCGCGGGCTGCTGGGAGCTCTCGGCAGGCACCCGCGTGATCGAGGAGCAGTGGATGCGCCCGCGGGCGGGGCTCATGCTGGGGGTGAGTCGCACCGTCGCCGGGGACTCGCTCCGCGAGTACGAGCAGGTCGCGATGCTCGAGCGCGGCGGGCGGCTGGTCTATGCCGCGGCGCCTGCCCGTCAGGCGCCGGCGGAGTTCGAGAGCATCACGGTCTCCGACACCCTGGTCATCTTCGAGAATCCCGCCCACGACTTCCCGCAGCGCATCATCTACCGGCGCCGCGGCGCCGACTCCCTCGTCGCCCGGGTCGAAGGGACACGCGGCGGGCGGACTCGCGGATCGGACTTCCCCTACCGACGAGTCGCCTGCCCCTGACGCCGGGCTCGCGCGCCGGCCCGGCGCCGCCCTCCCGCCGCCGCGACCGCAGATGGTATTCTGCAGGTCGAGCCTCGAGTCGTGAACCGGAGCGCTGACAGGGAGCCCCGATGGCCATTCGACCGCTGCCGACGGAGCAGGCCGTCGACATCCTGGCGCAGTTCGCGCGCGTCACCGACCACTGGTCGCCCAAGGTGGTGGCCCGCGTCAACGATCAGTACGTGAAGGTCGCCCGGCTGCTGGGCGAGATGGACTGGCACCGGCACGCCGCCGAGGACGAGCTGTTCTGGGTGCTGCGGGGCCGGATGCGGCTCGAGTTCCGCGATCACGTCGTGGAGCTCGGGCCGGGGCAGTGCTGCGTCGTGCCCAGCGGCGTCGAGCATCACCCGGTGGCCGACGAGGAATGCTGGATCGTCCTGATCGAGACGGTCACGACGCTGCACACCGGCGATCGCGTCACCGCGCAGACCCGCTCGATCGACGAGCAGCTCACCGGGTGACCGGCATCTACACCAAGCGGTTCGAGATCGACCTCGAGGCGATGGACGGCCAGGGCCACGTCAACAACCTCGCCTACGTCGCCTGGATGCAGGACCTGGCCATCGAGCACTCGGCGGCCGTCGGCTGGCCCATGGCACGATACAAGGCGATGGGCGCGGGCTGGGTGGTCCGCTCGCACTTCGTCGAGTACCTTCGCCCGGCCTTCGCCGGCGACCGCGTCGCGGCGCACACCTGGGTGCCCGAGTTCACCCAGCGCTCGACTCCCCGGCGCTACCTGTTCGTGCGCGAGCTGGATCGCCAGCTCCTGGCCCAGGCGGAGACGCGCTGGGTCTTCATCGATCTCGCCACCGGGCGTCGCCGGCCGATGCCCGAGGACCTGCTCGCGTCGTTCACCGCCGTGCCCGACGAGACGGCCGTCCGGCGCGCGGTCGGGTTGGCGCGCTGACCCCATGCACTCATCTTTGACCTCCATGTCACACACGATGGACCTGGCGCCCGTGGCCCTCGAGGGTCCCACGGTGCGGCTCGAACCGCTCGGCCCCCACCACCTCGACGGGCTCTGTGCCGCCGGACTGGACCCGTCGCTCTGGCGCCTCACGGTATCCCGGATCGCGGACCGGGCCGACATGCAACGCTATCTGGACGAGGCCCTCGCCGATCAGGCCGCGGGCACCGCGGTGCCCTACGCCACGGTGCTGCGCGACACGGGGCAGGTCATCGGCAGCACCCGGTTCGGCAACGTGACGCCCGCCCACCGCCGGGTGGAGATCGGCTGGACCTGGCTCGGCCCCCGCTGGCAGCGAACGGGCGCGAACACCGAGGCCAAGTACCTCATGCTCCGGCACGCCTTCGAGGTGTGGCGCTGCATCCGGGTCGAGCTCAAGACCAGCGCCCTCAACGAGCGTTCGCGCGCCGCCATCCGGCGGATCGGGGCGAGCGAGGAGGGGATCCTCCGGCGCCACATGGTGAACGAGGACGGCTCGCTGCGCGACTCGGTGTTCTTCTCCATCATCGCGGAGGAGTGGCCCGACACGCGCCGGCGCCTCGAGGCGATGATGGCGGCCCACGGCGTCCGCCCGTGAGCGGCCGCGACGGCGGCTCCCTGCGCCGCCTGTGCGTCTTCTGCGGGTCCAACACCGGGCGGGAGCCGGCGTACCCGCGCCTGGCGGAGGCGCTGGCTCGGACGCTGGCGGGGCAGGGGATCGGCATCGTGTACGGCGGTGGACGGGTCGGGCTGATGGGCGTGCTGGCCGACGCTGCGCTCGCGGCCGGCGGCGAGGTCATCGGCGTGATTCCCCAGGCGCTGATCGCGCGCGAGATCGGGCACCGCGGGCTGACCGAGCTCCGAATCGTCGGCTCCATGCACGAGCGCAAGGCGCTCATGGCGGAGCTCGCCGACGGCTTCGTGGCGTTGCCGGGAGGGATCGGGACGCTCGAGGAGCTGTTCGAGGTCTGGACCTGGGCCCAGCTCGGGCTGCACGCCAAGCCGTGCGGCGTGCTGGACGCTGACGGCTTCTACGGGCCGCTCGTCGCGTTTCTCGACCACCTCGTCGAGACCGGCTTCGTGCGTCCCGCCCACCGCGCGATGCTGCTCTCCGCGCGATCACCCGAGGCGCTGCTCGAGGCGTTCGCGGCGTACCGCCCGCCGCAGGTGGGCAAGTGGGTGGAGGCGCCCGCTGCGCATCTGGATTGACGCCGACGCGGCGCCGCGGGACGTGAAGGAGATCGTCTTTCGCGCGGCCCGGCGGCTGGCCATCGAGACCGTGCTGGTGGCCAATCAGCGGCTGCTGGCGCCGCCGGGCAATCCGCTGGTGAGCGCCATTCGGGTGGACGGCGGCCCCGACGTGGCGGACCGCTACATCGCCGAGCACGCGGCCCCGGGCGACTTGGCGATCACGGCCGACGTGCCGCTGGCCGCCCTGCTGGTACCCCGGGGCGTAGCGGTGCTCGACCCGCGCGGCGAGGAGCACACCGCGGAAACCATCGGCGAGCGGCTCAGCGTCCGCGACTTCATGGAGAACCTGCGCACGGCGGGCATGGTGACCGGCGGACCCCGGCCCTGGGATGCGCGGGCACGCCAGGCGTTCGCCGACGCGCTCGACCGGGCGCTTACGCGCCTTCGCCGGCCGGGCTGACGCGCAGCCGCACCTTCCTCCCCGGAGACTGTGATGGACGAAACGATGACCTCGACGACCTTCACGCTGGACGGGTACCAGATCGTCGAATCGCTCGGCGTCGTGCGGGGCGTCACCGTCCGGTCCCGCTCGCTATTCGGCACCATCGGCGCGCGGGTGGAGACCCTCCTCGGCGGCCACATCTCGATGCTGACGACGCTGTGCGAGCGGGCGCGCGCCGAGGCATTCGACATCCTGCTCGCCCACGCGCAGCGGCGCGGAGCAAACGCGGTCGTGGGTGTGCGCTACGACGCGACCGAGATCATGTCCGGCGTCACCGAGGTGCTCTGCTACGGCACCGCGGTGATCGTCGAGCCCATCAGCCATCACCCAGACCGGGAGGCCTGACCCATGTTCGGACTGTACGCCCTTCGAATTCTCCACGTGGCCATCGGTGTCTTCTGGGTCGGCGCCGTGCTCTTCATCGGCTTCTTCCTCACCCCGAGCCTCCGGGCGGCGGGACCGGCCGGGGGGGCGGTCATGCAGCAGCTCATGGGCGTCCGTGCCATGGCTCTCTGGCTCATGGCTTCGGCGATCGTCACCCTGCTCTCGGGGCTGGGCCTCTACTGGCACGATTCCAGTGGCTTCACGTCGGCCTGGCTCGGATCCGGCCCCGGCCGGGTGTTCGGGCTGGGCGGGGTGCTGGGTCTCGCCGCCGCCATCGTGGGGATGTCCGTCAACGCCCCGGCCGCGCGGCGCCTGGGCGAGCTCGGCGTCAAGCTGCAGTCGGCGGGCCGGCCTCCGACCGCCGAGGAGCAGGCCGCGCTGGCGCGGCTCGAGGCCCGGCTCAGCCGGGGTAGCAACGTCACCATCGTGCTGCTCATCCTGGCCACGCTCATGATGGGCGTCGCCCGGTACGTTCCCTAGGGCCCAACGGTGACGGGACCTTGACCTCGTCGTGACAGGGGGACGGTAGGCTGCGGGCATCGCCCAAGCCACCGTCCTCCACCTACGAGGTCTCATGCGTCACCCCGTCGCCCGGCACGCCGTCCCTTGCCTCGTCCCTCTGCTGCTGGCAGCTTGCACCGGTCTCTCCGCGGGGCCGGAGGTCACGGCCGTGACGCCGATTCCGGCGCCGCGGGATTCCGCGTGGGTCCGCGCCAAGCGGGCGCTGGCAGCCGAGTCGTTCACGCTCGACCTCCAGGATTCCGTCGGCGGCCGCATCACGGCGATGCGCTATCCCGGCGCAACCGCGAAAATCGGCACCCCGGCGGCCTGCCGGGTGCACTTGGCCGCGACCGTGACCGGCGCCGGGGAAGGCGCCCAGCTCACCAGCACCAGCCAGTGGGTGGCGCCCGCGGTCATGGCCGGCGAGAAGCCGGATCTCTGCGAGCGCGATCGCCAGGAAACGCTCGACCGCATCCTGCTCGTCGTCGCGCCACCCGCCCAGTAGGACCGCGCCGCG
>DASSYY010000247.1:0-18475 GCA_035703025.1 Gemmatimonadales bacterium
TGGCGTGCCGGCTCGGACTCGACGGCGCTGGCGGGCGACTGGTACCTGCGGCCCGGGGACGCGTCGCCGGTCGCGGGCGCCTGTCTGGGCGAGCCCGTCGACTCGTTTCCGCCTGCCATTCAGCTCAGCCCGCTGACGCCCGAGCCGGGCGACTGGGTGGCGCTGACGGCCCAGGCCGGCCGGCGCGGCGCGGCACGCCCGGCGGTGTTCGGCGGTGAGGCCGGTCGGGTGCGCAGGGTGACCGTGGCGGTCGACGGGCTCTGGCGCTGGGCGTTCCGTGGCGGGAGCAGCGAGCAGAGCTATCGCACCTGGGTGGCCGCCACGGCGAGTTGGCTGCTGGGCGGCGCCGACTCGGCGCGCGGCAGCGCCCGGCCGCTCCGGGCGGTGGTGGAGAACGGGCGCCCGCTGGTGTTCGAGTGGGTGGCGCCCGGCCCCCCGACGGCCACGGGCGTGGCTTGGAGCGGTGCGGGGTCGCCCGGGGCCGACACCCTGCGGTTCGACGGCAGCGGCCGAGCCGCCGTCTGGCTGCCCCCCGGCGAGTACCGCTATCGCCTCGCGGGTGGCGGTGGCGGAGCCGTGGCGGTCGAGGAGTACTCGGAGGAGCTCGTTCCGCGCGCGATCGTGCTTCGGCAG
Source organism: Gemmatimonadales bacterium (assembly GCA_035703025.1). GTDB lineage: Bacteria > Gemmatimonadota > Gemmatimonadetes > Gemmatimonadales > GWC2-71-9 > CAVVWJ01. The sequence continues at coordinate 634 of DASSYY010000247.1, forward strand.
CACGGGGCCAGGGCGCAGCCGTCGTCCGGTCGGCAGGCCGCGCGCGACTGGCTCTGGCTCTTCGCGCTCTGCGTCGTCGGGCTCGCCGGGGAATGGATGGCGCGGAGACGGCTGGGGCTGCGGTAGGAGGAGTGTAAGTTTGGGTATGGCCAACGGCAGATTGACGGACAGGAAAGAGGGGCTCTGGAGTCGCATCAAGCGCGTCGCCATGACGGACGTGGGCGCGCTCATGCGAGGCCTCAACGCGGACGACCTCGAAAAGATGGAGCGCGTCCTGATCGAGGCGGACTTCGGCGTGCCCGCCACGGTCGAGCTCACCCAGGCGCTCGAGGACGAAGTCCGCCGCGGCAAGCTCAAGACCGAGGCCGACCTCCGGTCGGCCCTCGAGAGCCGGCTGGCGAGCATGCTCAACGGCCGGAGCGATCCGGGGGTCATCGCCCGGGCGGTGCCGGGGCCCACCGTGGTGCTCATGGTCGGTGTCAACGGCACCGGCAAGACCACCACCACGGCCAAGCTCGCCCGCCGGCTCCAGCGCGAGGGGCGGCAGGTGCTGCTCGCGGCGGCCGATACCTATCGCGCGGGCGCCATCGCCCAGCTCCAGGTCTGGGCCGATCGGCTCGGCCTCCCCTGCGTGGCGGGGGACCCGGGCGGCGATCCGGCATCGGTGGCGTTCAATGCCATCGACGCGGCCAGCTCGCGCGGGCTCGACACCATCCTGATCGACACGGCGGGCCGGCTGCACACCCAGGACGGGCTCATGGACGAGCTGCGCAAGGTCGTCCGGGTGACCGCGCGGCGGCTGCCGGGCGCGCCGCACGAGACGCTGCTGGTGCTCGACGGCACCGTCGGCCAGAACGCCGTGCAGCAGGGGAAGCTCTTCGCGCAGGCGGTGAGCCCGACCGGCATCGTCGTCACCAAGCTGGACGGCAGCGCCCGCGGGGGCGCCGTGGCAGCGCTCCGGCGCGAGCTCGACCTTCCCATCCGGTTCCTCGGCGTCGGCGAGGGCCTCGACGACCTGCAGCCGTTCGACGCCAAGCGTTTCGCGGCGCATCTGCTGGCCGAGACGCCGGACGACGCGTCCTGATCCATTCGGGCGCCGTTCTTCACCATAGAGACACAGAGGGCACAGCGAAGGGAGGACATGTGATGCGCCCGGATGAGTCCCGTCGCATGGCAACCTCCGTGTCCTCCGTGCCTCGGTGGTGAAGCCGAGCCGACCATGGTCTCGAGAACCCAAGGTCCCACCGGCGCCGTCCGCCTCGATACCCCCGTCAAGTTCCTGAAAGGCATCGGCGAGCGGCGGGCCGAGCAGCTGGAGCGGCTGGGTATCCGGACGGCGCGCGATCTTCTGTGGCACCTCCCCCACCGCTACATCGACGCCTCCACCGTCACCCCGCTCGTCCGCGCCGAGGTGGGCCACGAAGTCGCCTGCATCGGCCGGGTGGTGGCCAAGGGCGTGGTACCCACCCGGCGCGGGCTCCGGATCTTTCACGCCGTGCTCCGGGACGACAGCGGGGTCCTGGAATGCGTCTGGCCAGGGCAGGCCTTTCTCGACCGGACCATCGCGGTCGGACAGACCCTCCTGGTATCCGGCCCGGTGCGCTTCTATCACGGCCGGCAGATGGCCCCCCGCGAGTTCGTCATCCTGGCCGATGCCGACAGCGAGGCGGATCCGCTCGCCGGGGGCAAGGTGCTGCCGGTGTATCCGGCGACCGAGGGGCTGAGCCACAAGGTCATTCGAGGCCTGGTCGACCGGCACCTCGACGCGCTGATCGCCTTGTCGGACGATGTGCTGCCCGAGACGCTGCGCCGCTCGCTCGGACTGCCCTCGCTGCCCGAGGCGCTCCGCGCGGTCCACCGGCCCGCGACGGCCGCCGAGGCGGAGCTGGGGCGCCGGCGGCTGGCGTTCGACGAGCTGCTCGACCTGCAGCTCATGCTCATCCGCGCCCGGACCGTGGCCAAGCGGAGCCGGAGCGGCGTCGCCTTCACCGTGCGCCGCGACCTCACGACCCGGCTCCGCGAGGCGCTGCCGTGGCAGCTCACGGACGACCAGCACCGCGCCCTGCGCGAGATCACCGCCGACATGACGGCCCCCGATCGCATGCACCGGCTTCTCATGGGCGACGTCGGTACCGGCAAGACCGTCGTCGCGCTGTTCGCGATGCTGCTCGCCGTGGAGAACGACTTCCAGGCGGCCCTGATGGCCCCGACCGAGCTTCTCGCCGAGCAGCACGCGGCCACACTGGAGCAGCTCCTGGCACCGCTGTCGCTCCGGCCCGAGCTGTTGCTTGGACGGCAGTCGGCGGCGGAGAAGCAGGCCATTCGGGGCCGGCTCGCGACCGGGCAGGCACGCCTGGTCGTCGGCACCCACGCCCTCATGCAGGAGAGCGTCTCGTTCCACCGGCTCGGCCTGGTCGTGATCGACGAGCAGCACCGCTTCGGTGTCGAGCAGCGGGCGGCGCTGATCGGCAAGGGCGCGGCCCCGGACGTCCTCCTGCTCACGGCCACGCCCATTCCCCGCTCACTCGCCCTCACGCTGTACGGCGATCTCGACGTCTCGACGCTGCGCCACCGCCCGCCGGGGCGCGGGACCATCCGCACCGCGGTCCGGACCGGCGCGCAGCGCGAGCGGGTGATGGAGTTCGTCCGTGAGGCCTGCGGCCGCGGCCGCCAGGCGTACGTGGTGCTGCCGGTGATCGAGGAGTCGGAGCGGGCCGACCTGCGGGCCGCCACGACCATGGCGCAGGCCCTGGCGGCGCGCTGGCCTGAACTTCGAGTCGGACTGGTGCACGGCCGGCTGAAGGCCGACGAGCGGGACGACGCGATGCGGCGGTTCCGGGCGGGGGAGCTGCAGGTCCTGGTGGCCACCACGGTGATCGAGGTCGGGATCGACGTCCCGAACGCCACCATCATGCTGATCGAGCACCCCGAGCGCTTCGGGCTGGCGCAGCTGCACCAGCTTCGTGGCCGGATCGGGCGCGGGCAGGAGGAGAGCTTCTGCATCCTGATGTCGGAGGGCGAAGCGTACGACCGGCTGCACGCCTTCGCCGCCACCCAGGACGGATTCCGGATCGCGGAGCTGGATCTGGAAGAGCGGGGGATGGGCGATCTGATCGGCGCCCGGCAGAGCGGCGGCGTCGAGGTTCGCCACGCGAAGCTGCCGGACGACCAGGACCTGCTGGCGCGCGCGCGCGAGCTGGCGATCGAGCTCATCGGCGCCGATCCGGCGCTGCAGCGGTCGGAGAATCAGAAGCTGCGGGAGCGCGCCGTGGCGCGGTACCCGCGGGCGGTCGAGCTGTTCCGGGTCGGCTAGAAGCCGATCCTGATCCCCACGCCGGTCGCCTGGCGCAGGCTCCGGACCTCGGGCTCGAACGGAATGTTGTCGGGCTTGGGCGTGTGCCGGGTGAGCTCGTACACGAAGAGGGCGGCGGCGCCGACCAGCGCCGTCTCGCCCCCGAACAGCCAGCGCCGCGCGTTCCGGTCGTAGTGCAGCGAGGCCTGGTAGAGGGACTCGCTCTCGCCGTCGAGATAGCGGCCCGCGCCGTCGATCGCGCAGAGCGTCTGGTCGGCGAAGCAGCGCGACCGGAGCGCGTCGAACTGCTCGTCCGCGCGGTCATGGGAGCGGGCCGCGAGGTAGTTCATTCCCACGGCCCCCGCGGCCAGCAGCCACTTGCCGTACTTGATGAGCGGTCCGGTATCCTGGGCCTGCGCGGCGGGGGCGGCCGTCAGGAGGAGCGCCAGCAGCGGCGCAAGGGATCGGTTCATCGGCGATACCGGTGGAGGTCGCCGTCTCCGCCGATGGCGATCATCCCATCGTCGAGCGGCAGGGGGCCGAGGTCGACCGGCCAGCGGAGCTGCAGCCGCCAGATCTCGGTCCCGTCGGGGCGAAGCGCGCGGAGCACGCCATCGGCGCCGCCGAGGAGGACGAGTCCGTCGAGCACGGTCACGGGCGACGTCACCGGCCAGTCGAGCTCCGCGATTGCCGACGCTGTCGGCGCCGAATCGGGCGCGATGCGGTAGAGCGTGCCCCGCCGGCTGGCCGCGTACAGCGTGTCGCCTTGCGCAGCCGGGGTGCCGAGCACAGGCGCGTCGAGCGCCGCGCGCCAGCGGGGTCGGAGGTCGTCCGGGCCGATCGCGACGACCGCCGAGTCGGTCGTGCCGGCCACCAGGAGGCCGCGATGCGGCAGCCAGGGCGAGACGATCGCACCGGGCGACCGGGCCCGAGTGACGATCTTGCCGTCCGCGGCCCGCAGCCGGAACAGCGAGTCGATGGTGGCCACCACCAGCGTGCCGCTGTCCGCCGCGACCGCGGCGATGCGGGCGAAGCCGACGGCGCGACGCCAGCGCACCGTCCCCGCCGTGGGGTCGAGCGCAAACACGTCGCCGCGCTGCGTCTGCGCCACGACCGCGCCGTGGATCAGCGCGAGCGGCGCGCTGACGGTGCCCGTCGTGGTACGCCACAGCCGGCGCCCGGTGTGGGCGTCGAGCGCGTACACCTTGCCTTCGGGCCGGCCGCTGGCCGCGTAGACCGTGTCGCCCACGACGAGGACGCCGCCTCCGATGATCCCGCCCAGCCGCGACGACCACCGCACCTGACCGGTCGCCAGGTCCACCGCGTACACCTTCCGGTCGACGCTGCCCGCGTAGACGGTCTCGCCCGCGACCACGACCTGTCCGGTGTACCGGCGGCCCGCCTTCGAGCGCCACACCTGCGCCGGGGCCGGCCCCTCCGGTGGGGCGGGTTCCGGCGCCAGTGCCGCCGGCGCGGAGGGCGCCGGGGCGCAGCCTGCGTTGACGCCTCCCAGGAGGAGGGCTAGACTCAACGCTCCTTGCGACATCCCCCTCTTCATAGCGGAATGGGCATGACGGCGGTACGGATCAGCGAGCTGCGCGGGCACGTGAGCGAGACGGTCACCGTGCGCGGCTGGGTCGTGACGACCCGGTCGAGCGGCAAGATCGCGTTCCTGGTCCTGCGGGACGGCACCGGCACCGTGCAAGGGGTTTTGTCCAAGAAGGAGGTGGCCGAGGCCACCTGGGCGGCCTTCGGGGAACTCACGCAGGAAGCCAGCGTGGCGGTGACGGGGGTGGTGCGGGACGACCCGCGGTCCCCGGGCGGGGTCGAGCTGTCGGTCGCAACCCTCGAGCTGCTCGGCCCGAGCCCCGACTACCCGATCTCCCCCAAAGAGCATGGGACGACGTTCCTCTTCGAACATAGACACCTGTGGCTCCGGACCCGCCGCCAGGCGGCGATCGCCCGGGTCCGCCACGAGGTCGAGCAGGCCATCCGGGACTACTTCTACCAGGAAGGGTTCACGCTGGTCGACACCCCGATCCTGACGGGGGCGATCGGCGAGGAGGCGGGCAACCTGTTCGCCACCGACTATTTCGACCTCGGCAAGGCGTACCTGGCGCAGACGGGCCAGCTCTACGTCGAGGCGGCCGCCGCGGCGCTGGGCAAGGTCTACTGCTTCGGCCCGACGTTCCGCGCCGAGAAGTCGAAGACCCGCCGTCATCTGACCGAGTTCTGGATGGTCGAGCCCGAGGTGGCGTTCAACGATTCCGACGCCAACATGCGGCTGCAGGAGTCGTTCGTGAGCTACATCGTCGCACGGGTGCTGGACCGGCGCAAGGCGGAGCTGGCGGAGCTCGAGCGGGACACCGCCCCGCTCGAGCGGGTGCGGGCGCCGTTTCCCCGGATCTCCTACACCGACGCGGTGGCGCGTCTCCACCAGCTTGGCTCCGACATCAAGTGGGGCGACGATCTCGGCGGCGACGACGAGACCCTCCTAGCCAAGGAGTACGACCGGCCGCTGTTCGTGTTCAACTATCCCAAGGGCGTCAAGGCGTTCTACATGAAGGAGAACCCCGACGACCCGCGGACGGTCCTGAACAACGACTGCCTAGCACCCGAAGGGTACGGCGAGATCATCGGTGGCTCACAGCGCGAGGACGACTACGACAAGCTGCTGGAGCGGATCCAGCGCCAGGGGCTCGATCCGGAGGCGTATCGCTGGTACCTGGATCTTCGGAAGTACGGTACGTTCGTGCACTCGGGATTCGGGCTCGGGATCGAGCGGACGGTGGCATGGATCTCGGGCATCCCCCACATCCGGGAGGCGATCGCCTTTCCGCGGCAGATTCATCGGCTCTATCCGTAACCGGCGGGCAGGCCCGGCTCGACCCTACGACTCGACCGCCTGACCGCCTGCCCGCGCGACGGCCCGTCCCCCCGCCTTCACCTCATCCCACAGCCCGTCCAGCGTCTCCAGGCCCGCGCCGTGGACGTCGATTCCGCGGGCCTCGGCCAGTCGCTCGACCTCGTCGAAGCGCTCGCGGAACTTCCGGTTGGCGCCGTCGAGCGCGGGACCCGGCTGTACGCCGGCCTTCCGCGCCAGGTTGACGACCGCGAACAGCAGATCGCCGATCTCGTCGACCAGCGCCTCGCTCGGCGCCGGGGCCGGCGTGTTGGGGTCAGTCGGGGCACCGCCGCCGGGACGGACCGCCGGGCGTCGCCGGAGCTCAGACTCCACCTCCGCCAGCTCCTCGCGGACCTTCTCCATCGGCCCCGTCACGTCGGGCCAGTCGAAACCGACCGACGCCGCCCGCTCCTGCAGCCGGTACGCCTTGAGCAGGGGCGGCAGCGTCGGCGTGATGCCCGCGAGTGTCCGGCCGCGCCGCTCCTTCCGCTTGATCCTCTCCCAGGGCTCGGCGTCGCCCAGGTCGAAGAGGTGTGGATGGCGTCGGCGCATTTTCCGCTCCAGCCCTGCCGCGACGTCCTCGGCCGAGAACTCGCGGCGCTCGTCGGCGATGACGAGCTGGAAGGCGAGGTGGAGCAGGAGGTCGCTCAACTCGTCCCGGATGCCAGCCGGATCGCCTTCGCCCAGCGCATGGTCCAGCTCGAGCGCCTCCTCGACCAGGTACGGCCGGAGCGACTCTCGCGTCTGGGCCCGGTCCCAGGGGCACCGGGCCCGGAGATCGCGCACCATCGCCTGAGCGCGTCCAAGCGCTGAATTGTCTTGCATTTATCCCCCGTCAGGAATAAGATACCCGCCGGCTTGCCATGACCTTTACCCCCGATACGGCCCGGGCCTGGGTGGACGTCGACCTGGGTGCGCTCCTCGCCAACGCACGCACCCTCGTCGGGCTGACGGGCACCCGCCTGCTGCCGATGGTCAAAGCTAACGGCTATGGCCTCGGCGCCCTCGCGGTGGCGCGGGCGCTCGAGCCGCTCGATCCGTGGGGGTACGGCGTCGCCTCGGTCGAGGAGGGCGCCGCGCTGCGTGCCGCGGGAATCGACCGGCCGCTGCTGGTCGTGAGCCCGCTCCTGCCGGGCGCCGTCGAGGCCCATCTCGCCCACGATCTCCGCCCGACCATCGGCGACGTCCCGGCGCTCGAGGCCTGGTGCGCCCGCGGCACCCGTCCATTCCACGTCGAGATCGACACGGGAATGTCGCGCGCCGGCCTGCGGTGGGATGACGCGCCCGCACTGGCGGCGGCGGCCGCGCTGCTGCGCGACGCGGACGGATGGGAAGGGCTGTTCACCCACTTCCACAGTGCCGAGACTGATCCCGCGTCGGCCGCAGCGCAGTGGGCCCGGTTCCAGGGTGTGCTGGCGACGATGCCGCGGCGGCCGGCGCTGACGCATGCCGCCAACAGCGGCGGGGCGCTCCTCGGCCGGGTATACGCCGGCGATCTCATCCGTCCGGGCATCTTCCTCTACGGCGGCGGCGCTGGCAGTCCCGACCCGCGGCCGGTGGCGACGCTCAGGGCGCGGGTCGTGGCCGTCCGCCGCATCGACGCCGGCGACACGGTGAGCTACGGCGCCACCTGGCGCGCGCCTCGCGCCACGACCGTGGCCACGCTGGCCCTGGGATATGCCGATGGCTTTCTTCGCGCGGCGGGGGATCGCGGCGGTGCGCCCGCGTCCCCGCGCCTGGTCGAGCTCAACGGCGAAGTGGTGCCGGTCGTTGGCCGAGTGACGATGGACATGACGATGGTGGACGCCGGCACCGGCCGCCCGGTACCCGGCGATGTGGCGACGATCTTTGGGGGACGCGTCTCCCTCGACCAGCAGGCGGCCGCGGCCGGCACCATCTCCTACGAGATGCTGACGGCCCTGAGCCCCCGGATCCCGCGGCGCTACGGGAGGGACCGATGAACGCACACTTCGCCTCACTGGTGCTCGGCCTCGCGCACCAGGCGGAAGCCGCCCTCGGAGGCACCCTCCCGCCCGGGGCGGAGGGCATGGGCGACGGGCGCAAGGTGGCGCAGACCCTCATCGATACGCTTGGCATGCTGCAGGAGAAGACCGAGGGCCGGCTCGACGCCGACGAGCGCCAGCTGCTCGACCAGGCGCTCACGGCGCTCCGCTTCCGCTTCGTGCAGACCGTCCCACGCCCGTGAGCCGCCGCGCCGCCATCATCGTGCTCGACGGTCTCGGGATCGGCCCCGCGGCCGACACCGACGCCTACGGCGACGCCGGCAGCAACACCCTCGGCAACCTCGCCCGCGCCGTCGGCGGCCTCCGGCTCCCGGAGCTCGAAGCGCTCGGCCTCGGCTGCTGCGCGCCGGTCGCAGGAGTGGCCTGCGTCGACCGGCCGCGCGCCGCCTGGGGACTGGCCGAGCCCACCAGCGCGGGCAAGGACAGCACGACAGGGCACTGGGAGCTCTGCGGCCTGGTCGTGCCGACGCCGTTCCCCACCTATCCGCACGGCTTTCCCGCCGACGTCATCGCGGCGTTCGCCGAGCGCACCGGCCGCGGCGTGCTGGGCAATGCCCCAGCATCGGGCACCCGGGTGCTCGACCAGTACGGCGAGGAGCATCGCCGCACGGGCAAGTGGATCGTCTACACCTCGGCGGACAGTGTCTTCCAGGTCGCAGCGCACGAGGCCGTGGTGCCGCTCGAGGAGCTGTACGCCGCCTGTGCCGCCGCCCGGGCGATGCTGCAGGGAGAGCACGGCGTGTCACGGGTCATCGCCCGCCCGTTCGTGGGCGAGCCCGGCGCCTGGGTCCGGACGTCGCACCGGAAGGATTACAGCCTGCCGCCGCCGGGACCGACGCTGCTCGATCGGCTCGCCGAGCATCACGTGCCGAGGGTCGGCGTGGGCAAGGTGGACGACCTGTTCGCCGGCCGCGGAATCTCCAGCATCCACACGGCGACGAACGGCGAGGCCTACGGCCTGATCGAGGGCGCGCTCGCCTCGATGCGGCGCGGCCTGCTGCTCGCCAACGTGATCGAGTTCGACCAGACCTGGGGCCACCGGAACGACGTTCCGGGGTTCCACGAGGGGCTGCTCGCGCTCGACCGGGTCGTGCCCCGGCTGCTTGCCGGGGTGCGGGATGAAGACCTCGTTATCTTTACCGCCGATCACGGCAACGATCCCACCACGCCGTCCACCGACCACTCGCGCGAAGTGGTGCCGCTGCTGGCGGTCGGACCGCGGGTCCGGGCCGTGCCGCTGGGCCGGCGCCGGACCTTCGCCGACATCGGCCAGACCGTGGCCGATTTCCTTGGTGTCCCGCCGCTCCCGGCGGGCACGTCGTTTCTGCCCGAGGTTTGGAGTGACTGACACCCTGGTGGACGCGGCCCGCGCCGCGCAGGAGCGCGCCTACGCGCCGTATTCCCATTTCCGCGTCGGCTGCGCGCTCGAGGCGGACGACGGCCGCGTGTTCGTGGGCTGCAACGTGGAGAACGCCTCGTACGGGCTCACCATCTGCGCGGAGCGCGCGGCGGTCTGCGCGGCCGTCGCGGCCGGTGCCCGGAGCTTCCGGCGGGCGGTGGTGGTGTCCGACGCGAACCCACCGGCGGCGCCGTGCGGCGCGTGCCGGCAGGTGCTCTCCGAATTCGGGCCCGATCTCCGCGTGGACGGCGTGAGCGCGGCCGGCTCCGTGACCTGGACGATCGCCGAGCTGCTGCCGGCGGCGTTCCGGAAGGAGCAGCTCGCGTGACCCGTCCGTGGCGATGGGTGGCGGGCGTGGTGGGGCTGATCGGGGTGATGACGGCGTGCCAGGAGCGGCTGACCGCGCCGGCCGACTGCCCCGCGCTCTGCCCCGGCGGCTCGGTCCAGGTGTTCGACACGGTGGTCCCGGCGGTCGCCCTGCGCGACAGCAGCTTCCCGGCCGTCAAGGACGGGATCAACGGCTACATCAGCCGCGGCCAGGGCAGCGCCGAGCTGGTGTCGAGCGGGTTCGCCGCCAGCGAGGACCGCGCGGTCTACCGATTCGTGGCCCGCGGCGACTCCATCGCGGTGCGCGACACGCTTCGCGCCTATGCCGTCGACTCGGCGCAGATCAGCCTGACGCTGGTGGCCCGCGACACGCTGGTCGACGGTCTCAAGGTCTACCTCTACCGGATCGCGAGCACGGTGGACAGCACCGCCGGCTTCGCCGACATCGAGTCCCAGCTCGTCGAATCCAATCTCATCGACAGCATCGCGGTGCCGGACTCGGTCAACACCGGGGCCCTGAAGACGGTCCTCCGCGGGGCCGACGTGGACCGTCTCAAGCTCGCGCCGGGGGGCGACAGCGTGCTCGCCATCGGCCTCCGGATGTCGGCCAACACTCCCACCGGCATCCGGATGGGCGCGCTGGCGTCGAGCACCGCGCCGGTCTTCACCAGCTACATCACGGTCGACGTTCCCGACACCGGCTCGGTGCGGAACCAGTCGGTGAGCCGGGCGACCGACTTCAATACCTTCGTCACCCAGAACCCCGTGGTGCCGGATGACGCGCTGCTCACCGTCGGCGGCGAGCCGTCGTCGCGGGCGCTCGTGCGGTTCGGTCTGACCGACGCATTTCTCGACTCGACCACGATCGTCCGCGCCACGCTCGAGCTCACGCCGGTGCAGCCCATCATCTCGCTCCCGACCGACCCGTCGAGCATCCAGACTCTGGCCGTGATCGGCGACCTCGGGGCCAAGTCGCCGCTCAGCTCGACCACGACAGACGCGGCCGCGGGCTTCATCCGGCAGGACACCCTGCCCGTCGTCCAGAGCGACACGCTCAAGATCGAGATGACTCGCATCGTGCAGCTCTGGCAGAACTCGCGGAACCGCCCCCAGAGCATCTTCCTCCGGATGGTCCCCGAGGGCGCCACCTTCGCGCGCGCAGTGTTCTACTCCAGCCGCTCGCCATCGGGCGGGGTGCTGGTGGCGCCGCGCCTCCGGATCACGTTCCAGCGCTCCTTCCCCTTCGAGACTCCGTAAGTGCGCCGAGCCCTCCTGGTCCTGCTGCTGGCGTCGGCGCCCGTCGCGGCCGCCGCCCAGTCGTCGCAGTTCGGCGTCCGCGGGCTGGGAATGCCGGGCCGCCCGCTCAGTACTTCCGCGTTCTCGGCCGGCGGGGCGTTCGGCCTGTTCGACCCCGGGTCCGGGCTCAATCCGGCGGCGATCGGCCGCCAGACGGCGCTCGCGGCGGGACTCAGCGTGCTGCAGGACTTCCGTCACGTCGACAACCCCGCCGGCACCAAGTCGCTCCGGGAGACCCGCTTCCCCTACGTGTCGGTGGCCGGCCCGATCCGGAAGTATCCCGGCGTCCTGGGCATCAGCTTCTCGAGCTACGCCAGCCGCGACTTCACGCTGGCCACCGCGGACACCATCGTCCTCCGCGACGTGCTCGTGCCCGTGAGCGACACCTTCTCGTCGCGCGGCGGTCTCAGCGATCTGCGCTTCGCGGGCGCCTACCGGGTGCAGGACACCTGGATCTTCGGCGGGTCATTCCACGTCATCACCGGGTCCAACCGGCTCCGGTTCCGGCGCTCGTTCGCCGACTCGAGCTATCAGTCCGCGACCCAGAGCTCGGAGCTGTCGTACGCGGGCATCGGCGTCTCGCTCGGCGTCATCCGGAATTTCGGCAAGGACTTCAGCGTGGCCGCGACCGCCCGCTCGGACGGGCACGTCAACGTGGATCGTGACTCCACCCGGGCCTACACGGTGGACCTGCCGTACACGTTCGGGCTGGGCCTCCATTGGCGGCCCGGGCCCAAGCTCGATCTGGCGAGCCAACTGTTGGTGAAGACCTGGTCGGGGGCCAACAGCGACCTCCTGGCCCAGGGCGGCACCGGGTCCGACAACACCTTCGAGGTCTCGCTCGGCGGTGAGTTCACCCCCGACCCCCGCCGGCCGACCCGGCGCCCGCTCCGGTTCGGGGCACGGTACGGGATGCTCCCGTTCTTCCTGGTCCAGGGCGAGCAGCCCCACGAGTTCGGCCTGTCGCTCGGCACCGGGCTCCGGTTCGCGCAGGAGCGCGCCGGTGTCGATCTCGGCCTCGAGCACGTCTGGCGCTCGGCGGGTGCCTATTCCGAGCGCACGTTCCTGGTGAACGTCGGTGTGACGGTTCGGCCGTGATGGGATATGTTTGGAAGGCCTCCGACCCCGTGACGGCATGAAGCGGATCTACATCGAGACCTACGGCTGCCAGATGAACGTGGCGGACTCCGAGTTGATGTTCGGCGTCCTCGGCCGCGAGGGCTACGTGCGCGCGGATGATCCGGGCGAGGCGGACGTGATGCTGGTGAACACCTGCGCCGTCCGGGACAATGCCGAGCAGCGGGTCATCGGGCGCATGGGCGAACTGCAGCGCCACAAGCGCCCGGGCGACGTGCTGGGCGTGGTGGGATGCATGGCCCAGCGCCTCGGTCCGGCGCTGCTCGAGCGGGTGCCGAAGGTGGACCTGGTCGTCGGTCCGGACGCCTACCGCAACTTGCCGGAGCTGATCGGCATGGCGGGCCAGGGGCAGCGGACCACCGACGTCGAGTTCCGCGACTGGGAGCACTACGAAGACGTGCCGCCGGTGCGGGAAAAGAGTCCAACGGCATTCGTCACGGTACAGCGCGGCTGCGACTACCGGTGCACCTTCTGCATCGTCCCGTTCACGCGCGGGCCGGAGCGGAGCCGCCGGCTCGAGGACGTCGTCCGAGAAGTCGAGGCGCTGGCGGCCGGCGGCACTACCGAGGTCACGCTGCTGGGTCAGACCGTCAACAGCTATCACGACGGGCGGCACGACTTCGCGGACCTGCTGCGTGCGGTCGGAGCGGTGGGCGGCATCCGCCGACTGCGGTTCACCAGTCCGTATCCCACCGAGTTCACCGAGCGCGTCATCGAGGCCATGGCGTCGACGCCCGCGGTCTGTGAGCACGTCCATCTGCCGGTGCAAAGCGGTTCGGATGCCGTGCTGCGGCGGATGTTGCGCCGCTACACCCGGGCCCGGTACCTCGAGGTGGTGGCGGCGCTTCGGTCCGCCATCCCCGGCATGACCTTCTCGACCGACGTCATCGTCGGCTTCCCCGGGGAGACCGAGGCTCAGTTCGAGGAGACGCTGACTCTCGTCACCGATGCGGACTTCGACGACGCCTACACGTTCAAGTACTCGGTCCGCGAGGGCACGCCCGCGGCGCGCCTGCGCGACCACGTGGCCGACGACGTCGCCTCGGCCCGGCTCGAGCGGCTCATCGAGACCGTCCGGGCCAACGCCCGGCGGAAGAACGTCGCCCGGGTGGGCGAGGTGCACGAGGTGCTGGTCGAGCGTCCCGCGCGCCGCGGCGAGCTCATGCTCGGACGGACCCGCACCAATCAGCTGGTCCTGCTCGACCTTCCGCACACCGCGGCCGGCGAATACCATACCTGCCGTCTCACCGGCACCACCGGCTCCACCTTCACCGGGGCGGTCGTCATGCCCGCACTGGCGGTCCTGTGATCCACAATCTGGCCGAGGAGCACGTTCGCACCTCGTACGAGTCCCTGGTGGGCCGCTTTCCGGATTTTTGCGGCTGCGAGGTCTGTCGGGACGATGCGATGGTGTACGCCCTCAACCGCGTTCCGGCGCGATACACGTCCACGGTGACGGGCTCGGTGATCACCGAGGTCAATCTGGAGAAGGACCAGAACCGGGCGGCCATCGACGTCGCCATGATGGACGGCTTGCGACGGATCTCGCTCTCGCCCAGGTGCGGGGCGAAACGAGGCGGACGGCAGGCCTGACCGGCGGCCGGCCGCGGTGACTCCGCGGCCGGCCATCCTGTTCACGCTGGCGTACGGGGCCGGTCTCGCGACCGGCCTTCTGCGTTTTGGCGGGCCGGTGGGCGGGGTCGTGATCCTGGGCGGCGCTCTGGCGGCAGCGGCGGCGGCGCGCCACTCCCTCCTGACGCTGCTGGCCGCGGCGGCGCTCGTCGGACGGGGCAGTGCGGAGCTCGCCTGGGCCGCCGATGCCGGCAGCTGCGCGGCGCGGCTGCCGGCCGGACGCCTTGTGCTCATGGTGCGGCTGCGCGAGCCGGCGCCGGTCGAGGGGGGACGGCTGGAGGTCACACCCGTGGGTACCGGGTGTGTTGGGGCCGTCGGCGCCCGCTGGCCGGCAGGCGATCCACGGCCGGCGGGGACCACGAGCCGGGCCGAGGCGACCTGGATCCCACGACCCGGAATCGCCGGCCGTGCCGGCGGAGTCCTGGTGGTGGCCGGTGCGGGCCCGGGGCGTGGGTCGCCCGGGCCGGCGGAGCGACTCCGCACCGTGCTCAGCGCGGCCAGCCGGGCACTCTACGGCGGCCGGGCGGCGCTGGTCGACGCGCTCATGCTGGGGCGCCGAGGAGGGATCGATCCGGAGCTGCAGGACCGCTTCGCCCAGTCCGGGCTGGTCCACCTCCTGTCCATCTCCGGCTTCCACGTCGGCCTGATCGGCGCCTGGGTCTTCCTGGTCGCGCGGCTGCTGCGCGCGCGCCGGGAGCCCGCGCTGATCCTCGCCGCGACGGTGAGCACCGCGTACGTCGCCTTCCTCGGTTGGCCGGCGCCCGCGACGCGGGCGGCCGCGCTGGCCGTGACACTGGCTCGGTGCCGCGTGCGCCAGCGACACGTGCGCGGCGACGAGCTGCTGGCCGCGACCTGTCTCCTCGTGCTGGTGATCGACCCCTGGGCGGCGCTCGACCTGGGCGGCTGGCTCTCGGCCGCGGCGCTCTGGGGCGCCACCCGCTTCAGCCGCTGGACCGACGGCGCGGTCAGCCGAAACTTCGCGTGGCGAACCCTGGGGTCGTCGGTTGGGGCGACGCTCGCCACCGCGCCGATTACCGCCTGGTCGCTCGGCACGGTCGCGCCCATCGGAGTGGCCCTCAACTTCGCGGCGATCCCGATCGCCGCGGTGGCGGTCCCCGGAGTCCTGCTCAGCCTGCTGCTGCAGCCGATCGCGGCTCCCTTGGCGCGCCCGTTCGCGGCCGGTGCCGGACTCATGCTGCACCTGCTCGAGCTGGTCGCCCGGCTCGGCGCGGCCATCCCGGGCGGGCACCAGCTGCTCGAGCCCGGCAGCGTGCCGGGGACCGTCCCCTGGCTGGCGGCGCTGGCGGTGGGTCTCTGGGTAACCGCGTCGCGCAATACGCCTCGGGAGGCCGCTCGGCGAAGCGGCTGGGCGTTCACGGCGGTGGTGTGGATCGCGTTGGCGCGTACGCCGCTGGGCCGCGTGGGTGACGGCGGGCCGAGCCTCGCGTTACATTTTCTCGACGTGGGGCAGGGTGACGCCGCGGCGATCCGGACGCCCCGCGGACATTGGATCCTGGTGGACGCCGGCCCGGCCGACGAACGGGCCGACGCTGGGCGGCGGGTAGTAGCGCCCTTCTTGGAGCGGCAGGGGGCGCGCTCCCTGACCCTCGCGGTCGTCTCCCACGCCCACGCTGACCATCTCGGTGGCCTGCCCGCCGTCATGGGGCGTCTCCCGACGGGCATGGTCATCGAGCCCGGCGCCGACGTGGCCGACCCTCGCTATACCCGCTTTCTGGATCGTCTCCTCGCCGACCGCGTGCCCTGGCATCCCGCGCGGCTGGGCGACCGGTTCGAGCTCGACGGCGTCCGCGCGACGGTGCTGCACCCGGAGCCCGGCGGGGCGGGATGGGGCGAGGACGTCAACGAGGATTCCCTCGTCCTGCTCATCGAATACGGCGATTTCCAGGCGCTCTTTGCCGGCGACGCCGGCTTCCCCGCCGAAGCGGCGATGCACGGGCGGCTCCGGCAGGTCGACCTGCTCAAAGTGGGCCACCACGGGAGCCGCGGCAGCACGGGCGACGACTGGCTGGACGCCCTCGCGCCACCGGTGGCGGTGATCTCGCTCGGCCGGAACGACTACGGCCACCCGGCTTCGGCCACGCTGGCGCGGCTCCAGGCGCACGGCGTGGCGGTGCACCGGACCGATCGCGAGGGAACCATCACGGTCGTCACCGACGGCCACCGGATGACGGTGCGGTCGGGTGCCGGGACGGCGACATACGACGTGCGATAGCGGCAGACTCACAAACACCCGGGGGATTCGTGCAGACGTCGGTCACGACCATCGAGCGGTTCATTCTCGACCAGGAAGACCGCTACCCCGAGGCGACCGGGGAGCTGTCCAATCTGCTGTACGACATCGCGCTGGCGGCCAAGATCATCGCCGCCGCGATCCGCCGGGCCGGCCTGGTCAACATTCTCGGCAAGCAGGGCTCCGAGAACGTGCAGGGGGAGGAGCAGCAGAAGCTGGACGTGCTGGCCAACGAAACGATCAAGAATTGCCTGAAGCACACCGGCCGGGTGTGCGTCATGGGCTCGGAGGAGGACGAAGACATCATCCCGGTTCCTCCCGAAAGCGCGGTCGGCAAGTATGCGGTGCTGTACGATCCCCTCGACGGCTCCTCCAACATCGACGTGAACTCGGCGGTCGGCACCATCTTCAGCATCCATCGGCGGCTGAGCATGGAGGGTCGGGGCACCGTGGCCGACGTGCTGCAGCCGGGGTGTCATCAGGTGGCGGCGGGATACGTGATGTACGGGTCCAGCACGATGCTGGTGTACACCACCGGGCAGGGCGTGCACGGCTTCACGCTGGATCCCACGATCGGCGAGTTTCTGCTCTCGCACGAGCGCATCATCACGCCCCGGGTCGGCATGTACTACAGCGTCAACGAGAGCAACTTCGGCCGCTGGGACCGGGCGGTGCAGACCGCCGTCCGCGGCCTCAAGGGCGACATCCCCGACGGTGTGAAGCCGAAGAACAGCCGCTACATCGGCTCGCTGGTGGCGGACTTCCACCGCAACCTGATCAACGGCGGCGTGTTCCTCTATCCGGCCGACACCAAGAACACCAGCGGCAAGCTGCGCCTGCTGTACGAGGCGGCGCCCATGGGATTCATCGCCGAGCAGGCGGAGGGCAGCGCGACCGACGGCGTCAACCGGATCCTCGACATCGTGCCCCAGCACCTCCACCAGCGCACGCCGCTCGTGATCGGCAGCCGCGAGGACGTCGGCTTCGTGGCCGATACGATCCGCCGCGTCAGCAGCTCCGCGCGCGTGAGCGGCGCCGTCTCGCAGCCCGCCCTGTGACCGCGTCGGTCTACGGCCCCGGAGACTGGGCCGGCGACCCCGAGCGCGACCTGGGGCGGCCGGGCGAGTTCCCGTTCACCCGCGGCGTCTACCCCAACATGTACACCGGCCGGCTCTGGACCATGCGCCAGTACGCCGGGTTCGGCACCGCGGAGGAGACCAACCGGCGATTCCGGCAGCTGCTGGCGGCGGGGCAGATGGGCCTCTCGACCGCGTTCGACCTGCCGACCCAGATGGGATACGACTCCGACCATCCGATGGCGCAGGGCGAAGTCGGCCGCGTCGGCGTCGCCATCGACACGGTGGACGACCTGGCCGATCTCTTTCTCGAGATTCCGCTCGACCGCGTCTCCACCTCGATGACCATCAACGCCACCGCCGCGATCCTGCTGGCGATGTACGTCGTGGTCGGGGAAGAGCAGGGCGTCCCGCGGGCGGCGCTCACGGGCACGGTGCAGAACGACGTGCTCAAGGAGTACATCGCCCGCGGTACCTACATCTACCCGGCGGGCCCCTCGCTC
>DASSYY010000322.1:0-3544 GCA_035703025.1 Gemmatimonadales bacterium
CCGCCCGCCACCCGCTCGGCGCCCTCGGCCACGATCTCGAGATGCTCCGGCGCCCGCCGGTTGGCCACCTCGATCGCCTCGCGCATCGAGGGCACCAGCACGATGAGGCCGTTCCGCTCGAGCGCCGTCCGCGCGATTCCCGCCCGGGGGGCCCGGGCCAGTGCTGCCTCCAGCGCGGCCGGCAGCGTCTCGGCCAGGGTCGGATCGGTCGTCACGCACCAGGCGACCGCGTCCTCATCATGCTCCGCCTGCGCGATCAGGTCCGCCGCCACCCGCCCCGGCCGGGCCGTCGCGTCCGCGATGATGAGCACCTCGGTGGGGCCCGCGATCATGTCGATCCCCACCAGCCCCACCACCTGCCGCTTGGCCTCCGCCACCCAGCGATTGCCCGGGCCGACGATCTTGTCCACCCGCGGCACCGTGGCCGTGCCGTAGGCCAGCGCGGCCACCGCCTGCGCCCCGCCGATGCGGAAGATCCGGGTGACGCCCGAGAGCGCGCAGGCCGCCAGCACCGCGTCCGTCACCCCCTGCGGCGGCACCACCGCGATGATCTCCTGGACCCCGGCCACCAGCGCCGGGACCGCGTTCATCACGACCGACGAGGGATAGCTCGCCTTGCCGCCCGGGACGTACAGGCCGACCCGGTCCAGGGGGGTCACTTTCATGCCGACGACGCTGCCGTCCGCTTCCGCGAGGGTGAAGCCGGGCTCCCGCTGGTGCTCGTGATAGGCTCGCACCCGGTCCACGGCCAGGGCCAGCGCGGCCCGGAGCGCCGGGGCGATCCGGCTCAGGGCCCCCTGCCAGCTGGTGGCGTCGAGCTCCCACTCCCGCGGGGCGAGGTCCACGCCGTCGAACCGGCGGGTATATTCGGCCACGGCCGCATCGCCCCGATCGAGCACGTCGTCCAGGATGCGGCGGACCGCGTCCCGGGTCTCCGGATCGCTGCCGGCCCGGCGGGGAAGCAGCGGATCCAGCGCCTCGAACGGCGGAACGGCCAGCACACGGATCATCCGGGGACCTCGCGGTAACACCTTTGGAGTACTACACTTAAAGCGTATGGAATCGGCCGCCTCCCCCGCGATAGGTCTCGGACTGGTCTCGGTCGTCGTCCTGGTGCTCGCGAACGCCTTCTTCGTGGCGGCCGAGTTCGCACTGGTCGGCGCCCGGCGCACGCGCCTGGACGAAATGGCCCGGGCGGGGGATGGCAAAGCTAGGCTGGCCCGCCGTGCGGTACAATCACTCGACCGCTACATCTCCGCCACGCAGCTCGGGATCACCCTCGCCTCGCTGGGCCTGGGCTGGATCGGCGAGCCGGCCCTCGCGGGGCTGATCGAGGGCGGCTTCTCCTGGCTGCCGGCGGTGCTGGCGACGATCGCCACCCACGGCCTGGCGTCGATCATCGCCTTCATCATCATCACCATCCTGCACATCATCCTGGGCGAGCTGGTGCCGAAGGCGCTCGCCCTGCTCTATCCCGAGGCGATCAGCTCCTGGGTGGCGGCGCCGCTCATCGGCTTCGCCTGGGCCATGGCCTGGCCGATCGCCCTGCTCAACGGCACTGCCAACTGGCTGCTCCGCCTCATGCACATCTCGCCGCCCGGCGAGCACGAGCGGCTGCACTCGCCCGAGGAGATCCGGATGCTGGTGGAGCAGAGCACCGAGGGCGGCAGCCTGCTCAAGGAGGACGCCCGCCTGCTGGAAGGCGTCTTCGAGTTCAGCGAGAAGACCGCGCAGGAGGTGATGACGCCCCGGACCCAGATGGTCGCCCTCGAGTCGAGCCTGTCGCTGGAGGAGGCGGCCGACCAGGTGGCGGTGGCCCGGCGCTCCCGCTATCCGGTCTACACCGAATCGCTCGACGAGATCGTCGGGGTGGTGCACGCCAAGGACATCCTCACCGCCCTCCGCGCCCGGCCGCACGAGACGGTGCGGGAGATCATGCGCCCGCCGCTCTTCGTCCCCGGGACTCGCGAGGTCGAGGACGTGCTGGCGGACATGAAGCGGCTCAAGACCCATCTGGCCGTGGTGCTCGACGAGTACGGCGGCACGGCCGGTCTCGTCACCATGGAGGACCTGCTGGAGGAGATCGTCGGCCCCATCTACGACGAGTACGACCGCCAGGACCGGCCGGGCGTCGCCGACGGCGCCGCCCGGCTCGACGGGGCGATGCCGATCACCGAGTTCAACTCCCAGTACGACGCCTCGCTCGACGACGCCGATTACACCACCATCGGCGGCTACGTCTTCGGCCAGCTCGGGCGGCTGCCGCGGCCGGGCGACCGCGTCACGGTCGGCCCACACACGTTCGAGGTCGTGGAGATGGAGGGCCGCCGCGTCCGCAGCCTCCGGCTCCACACCGCGCCGCCCGCCGAGATGCAGCAGGGCAATGGAAAGGATCATGCCTAGCGGCTGGGAGTCCGCCGAGCACCGCCGGGCCGAGCGCCAGCGGGCGGCATTCTTCGAGGTGAGCCGCCGGCTGAGCGCGGCTCGAACCGCCGAGGAAGCCGCTCGCATCATCGTCGGCGTGGCGCACGAGCTGCTCGGCTGGGATGCCTGCACGCTCAACCTGTATCACCCCGAGACCAATCAGGTACAGGACGTCCTCATCCTCGACTCGGTCGACGGGGGACCGCCGGTCGACGTGCCGCCCGCCTACACCTCGACGACCCCCACGCCCATGTTCGCGCGCGTCCTGCGCGAAGGCGCGACGCTCATTCTCCGGCCCAGCGCGGAGGCCACCGATGGGCTCGTCGCCTTCGGCGACACCGGCCGCCGCTCGCGCTCGCTGATGTTCGTGCCCATCCGCTACGGGGACCGGCCGACCGGCATCATCTCCATTCAGAGCTACACCCCGGACTTCTACGACGAGGATTCGCTGGCCGTCCTCCAGGAGCTGGCCGACCACTGCGGCGGGGCGATCGAGCGACTCCGGATCGAGAACGAGCTGCGCGAGAGCCGGGACCAGCTCGCGCGCACCGAGGCGTTCGCGCTGTTGATGGCCGCGCACCTGGGTCTCGACGGCCGCTGGCTCAAGGTTCCGCCCTCGCTCTGCCGCCTGCTCGGCGTCGACGAGTCCCGGCTGCTTGGGACCCCGATGGCCGCGCTGCTCGATCCGGACGACGTCGCCGCGGAGCGGGCCGGGCGGGAGCGGCTCCTCGCCGGCGAGACCCGGAGCGTCGACCTCGAGACCCGGTGGCCGCAGGCCGACGGGCGGGTGCTCTGGATGTACCTCAACCTCTCGGTCGTGCCGGACGCCGAAGGGCGCCCGTTGTCGCTGCTGGCGTATCTGCGGGACATTACCGACCGGAAGAACCTCGAGGTCCAGCTCCGGCAGGCCCAGAAGATGGAGGCGGTGGGTCAGCTCGCCGGCGGCATCGCGCACGACTTCAACAACCTGCTGACCGCCATCCAGGGTTTCACCGAGCTGGCGCTCCAGAGCCTCCCGCAACAGGATCCGCTTCGTAACGACCTCGAACAGGTGCTCGCTGCGGGCGAACACGCGTCACAGCTCACGCGTCAGCTGCTGGCGTTCAGCCGTCAGCGTCCG
>DASSYY010000333.1:0-9775 GCA_035703025.1 Gemmatimonadales bacterium
GAAGGCCGACGGCTCCACCGCCCACTTCGGAGGCCCAGTCCGGTCTGCTCCCATCGAGGAGCCGGCGCCACGCGAGGTAGCCGGCCCAGCCCAGCCCGAGAGCCACCCCGATCAGAACGAACAGCGCGACGTACTTTGCGCCGGTCACACCACCCGTCAGCAGGCTGACCAAGAGCGCGGCGGTCCCTACTGCTGCGGCTGAGAGAGCCAAGGCTCCAAGGGCGTGCAGCGCTGGGTTGGCGCGCCCGCTTACGAGCCAAGCCCCGACGAAGGTACCCACCAGAACGGCACCCAGCCCGGCGAAGCCACTTTGCAGCACCTGGAAGGAGCCGAGGAAAGTGCCGACGGCGATGTACACGATGGCCACCCGGTGGTCCAAGGCCCACCCGATCACTCCCTTGTACCCCTCCGCCAGTTGGTTGAACCACGCGTTGAAGCCGTCGAGCTTACGGGTGATCCAGCCCCGCTCCTCCGGCGGGCGATGCGGATCGGGCCAGTACGCGGACAGCATCGGGTCGAGCGAGAACGACACGAACAGCGATACCAGCACCGAGCAGGCGATGGTGAGCGCGAACGGCTTGAACCACTGTCCCCCCACGCCCGACATGAAAGCGATCGGCACGAACACCGCGAGGATCGAGAAGGTCGTGGCCGCCACCGCGAGCCCGATCTCGTCGGTCCCGTCGTGCGCCGCCCGGAAGTGGTCCTTCCCCATCTCCACGTGGCGCACGATGTTCTCGCGCACGACGATGGCGTCGTCGATCAGGATGCCGATCGCGAGGCTGAGGCCGAGCAGCGACATCGTGTTGAGCGTGAAGCCGAAGGCCCACACCGCGATGAACGACGCCAGCACCGAGACCGGCAGCGCTAGACCGGTGATGACCGTGGAACGCCACGAGTTGAGGAACAGGAACACGACCAGGACCGTGAGCAGCGCGCCCTCGATCAGCGCCTCCTCGACGTTCCGCACGGCCGCGGTCACCCGGGTCCCCGAGTTCCGGACCACCTCGAGCGTCGTCTCCGGCGGCAGGTCTCGACGCAGTCGCTCGACCCGCGTCAGGATCTTGCTGGCGACGTCGGTGGTGCTGTACCCCTTCGACTTCTTGATGTCGATGCCGACGGCCTCGCGGTCGCTGAACAGCGCCAGAGTCCGCTGCTCCTCGGTCCCGTCCTTCACCGTGGCCACCTGGCCGAGGCGGATCAGCGTGCCGCCCCGCTCACCCACCACCAGCTGCTCGAACTCCTCCGGCCCCTCGAGCCGGCCCTTGAGCCGGATCGAGCGCTCGTCGTACGCCCCCTCGACCCGGCCCACCGGCGACGACAGGTTCTGAAGCTGGAGCGCCTGCACCACCTCGGCCACGCTCACGCCGGTGGCCTGCAGATCCGCGGGCCGGAGCTCGACCGTCATCTCCCGCTCGAGCTTGCCCGAGACCGCGACTTCGGCGACGCCCGGAATCGAGCGCAGCTCGCGCGTGATCGGCGGATCGGCCAGCCGGGTAAGCTCGGCCGGCGAGAGCCGGGTGGACGTCAGCGCCAGGGAGACGATCGGCCGGTCGGTGTCGTTCAGCTTCTTGATGATCGGCTCTTCCATCTCGTCGGGCAGGTCGCTCCGGATCTCGCTGATCGCGTCGCGGATGTCCTGGGTGGCCTCGGCGAGGGGCTTCTCGAACACGAACTCGATCGTGATCAGGCCGAAGCCGTCCTCGGCCTGGCCGTTGATCTTCTTCACCCCGCTGATGGCGGAGATCTGCTCCTCGATCGGATCGAGCACTTCCTTCTCGACGCCGTCGGGCGAGGCTCCCGGGTAGGGAATCGCCACCGAGACGAACGGCGGCGCGACGTCGGGAAACTCGTCGGTCTGCAGCCGCAGCAGCGCGATCAGTCCGAACACCGTGAGCGCCAGCATGCTCACCACGGTGATGATCGGCCGCCGGATCGCGAAATCGGAGATCAGCACGGTACGCCCTCCAGGATCCTTTGCTAGCGGGTCGCCGTCTGGTCCACCCGCACCGTCGCGGGCGTGCCGGGCGGCAAGCCGGCCGCGCCGCCCATCAGCACCGTGTCTCCCGCGGTGACGCCCCGACGCACTTCCACCCGCTCGTTCACCCGGTCCTCGAGCCCGGTCTCGACCTCGACCCGCTCGACCCGGCCGCTCTTGAGCCGCACCACGAGCGGCCGGATGCCGCGGTTGTCGATCGCGGCGCGCGGAACCACGACCGCCTGCCGGCGCTCCGTAGCCACCCGGCCGTCGGCGAACAGTCCGGCCACCAGCGCGCGCTCCTTGTTCGCGATCGACGCGATGACCCGCACCTGCCGCGTCGTCGGATCGACCGCGGGACTCACCCGCTCGATCTTCCCGCCGAAGGGCCGCTGCTCGAAGCCGCTCACCGTGAAGGAGACGTCCGTGCCCGGCTTCACTGCCGCGATCTGCTCGACGGGCACCGACGCCTCCAGCCGGAGCGACGTCGGGACGATCACCGAGAGCAGCGACCCGCCCGACTGCACGATGTCGCCCTCGCTCACGGTCACGTTGGCGACGACACCCGCGAACGGTGCGCGCAGGACCGTCTTCGACAACTGCTTTTCCGCGTTCGCGAGCCTCGCCCGAGCATCGGCGAGCTGGCCCTCGGCCGTGGTGGCGCTGGTCTGGGCATCCTCGACATCCCGCTCCGCCACCGCGCCGCCCGCCAGGAGCCGCTCGGCACGCTCGGCGTTCCGCCGGGCGACCTGCGACGTGGCCTCGGCCGAGCGGAGGGCGGCGCGGGCGGAGAGGTAGGCATCGCGCACGGCCGTATCGTCGATCCGGACGAGCACCTGGCCGCGCTTGACCGCCTGGCCGTCGTCGGCCAGCAGCTCGGTCACCGCTCCACCCACCTCGGCCCGCACCGTGGCCGCGAGCTCGGGCTCCAGGGTGCCCGACAGCAGCGGTCCAGCCGTGAGGACCGTATCCAGCGCGACCGCCAGATTCTCCGGCCCGATCACCGCGGGTGGCGGCGCCTGGCCCGTCTCCTCGCCCGCGCCCCGGTTGCAGCCGGTGCCCGCCAGCAGCGCGCCGGCGGTCACCAGGAGCAGGCCGATCGCCCGGGCGCTCCGTCTCAGCCTCACCATCGTGCCCTCGATCCTGTGTCTCATCGGGCCGTCGTCCCGGCGGTGCCGCCGATCGACGTGGCCGTAGTTCCCGAACTGGTGGCGGCCCCGACCGTGCCCGTGGGGGCCGCGGTCGTGGTCGTCGCGGTCGTGGTACTGGTGCTCGCGAGCGGCAGCGCCGGCAGCAACGCCAGCCGGATCCGCGCGAGCTGGAGGTCGCGCGCGGCGCGCGCGCGAGTGCTCTGCGCCTGTGCGAGCTGGATCCGGATGTCGTTCAGCTCAGTCTGCGTCGAGATCCCCTCGCGGTAGCGCAGCTCGGCGATCTGGTAGGCCCGGGCGGCCTGCTCCTCGGTGCCGGCGCTCGCTTCCCATGCCACCACCGCCGCGTCGAGCTGCAGCTGGGCGGTCCGGGCGTCGAGCTGCGCGCGCTCGCGCGTCTGCTTGAGCCGAAGCTCCGCCTGCGCCATGTTCGCCCGCGCCGACTCGACCTCGCCCTTGATGCGGCCGCCGGTGAACAGGGGCAGCGTAAGCGCCACCGAAAGCGACCAGTCCGACACGTAGTCGGTGCCGAACGGCGACCCGTTGCTGGGATAGCCGAGATCGGCGAAATCGGACGTGAGCGTGAGCTGAGGCAGCCGCTGCGAACGGGCCACACGGAGCTGTCCTTCCTGGGACGTGACCGCCTCGGCCGCCTGGCGCACGACGACACGGCGCTCCACGGCCGTATCCCCCTGCTCCGGGACGATCGCCGCCAGTTTATCCGCACCCACGACGGCGGAGTCGCCCAGCGCCGTCGTCAGCCGGAGCGGCTCCCCGAGCGGGAGATCGAGCAGCTGCTTGAGCCGGATGTAGGCCAGGTCGCGATCGGCCCGCCGCTGGATCACCACCGGGCGCTGGTTGTCGCGGGTGACCCGCGCGCGGAGCAGCTCGAACTCGGACTGGTTGCCGACGTCCTTCGCGAGCTGCGCCTGCGCCAGGGTCGTGTCGGCCTGCTGGAGCGTCGCCTCGGCGATCGCGACCAAGCGGTCGCCGAGCGTGGCGTCGTAGTAGGCCTGGGTCACGTCGAACAGGCTCTGCGCCTGGGCCGAGGTGAGGCCGAGCTGCGCGCTCCGGACCGCGGCGTCCGCCGACTGGGACAACCCGCGGAGCCGGCCACCGGTAAACAGGTTCTGCGAGGCGGAGAGCCCCAGGCGGTAGGTGTTCTCGCGGCCGAACGGCAGGTTGCGCAGGTTCGCGAACGGGTCCGAGGCGCTCGAGCACTCGACCGAGTTCTCGAGCGCGGCCAGGCGCTCATCGACGCTCAGGCCCGGCTGGGCCACGAACCGATCGCACTCGCGGGCGGGCTCGCTCGAGGTGCTGTCGTCCTGGAGCACCGAGAACTGGCTCCGGAGCGCGCGCTGATAGGTGGCCGAGCCGGTGAGCTGCGGATAGTAGCCGCTCCGAGCCTTGCGCCGGTCGCCTCGGGCGCGGTCCACGTCGGCGCGCGCGATGCCGATGGTCTCGCTGCCGGCCTCGGCCAGATCGAGGGCGGCGTCGAGGGAGAGCAGCCGGACGGCCGTGTCGGCCGAGGCCGCACGGAGCGCCGTGTCGGACAGGGCGGCGCGGACGGCCGTGTCGGAGGTGTGGGTCGGACGCGACGTGTCTGGCGACTGCGCGCCCAGCGGGGCTGCGGTCCCCGGGAGTGCGAGCGCGGCAGCCAGCAGCGGCAGAAACCTCAGGCGGCTCCACAGACGCGCCGCCCGCGCGCCGACACCAATTCCCCTTAGCGCGGCGTTCACGCAGGCACCGCCGGCTTCCCGACCCGCACGCCGACGGCGCGCAGCATCAGCCGGACGTACTCGCGCAGCGAGGTCTCGGTGTCGCGGGCGAAGAGCTCGGGCATGATGTCGCGACCCATCGCGTCGCCGAACAGCGCGCCCATGAGCATGGCCGCCGCCACCTGCGCGTCGAACGGCGCGGTCGCCAGGCCCCGCTCCCGCAGCCGGCCGAGGTAGCTGGCCAGTGCGGCGGCGGCGCGGACGGGCGGCTTGTCGATGGAGGAGATGATGTCCGGATGCTCCTCCATCTCGCCCATGCAGGTGCGGATGAGGGAGCGGCGGTCGACCATGTGGAGCAGCTGGGCGCGCGCCCAGTCGATCAGCTCGCGCTCGGGGTCGGCCGGGGCGTCGGGGAGCGCCAGGTAGGCCAGCTCGGCCCCCGCCCGCGCGATCGCCTCGTGGAGCAGCGCTTCCTTCGAGCCGAAGTGCCGGAAGAGGGTGATCTCGTTGACCCCGGCGACCTGGGCGATGCGGCGGGTGGTGGCCCCGCGGTAGCCGGCCTCGGCGTACACCTCGGCAGCGGCGGCGAGCAACTGGTCCCGAACGTTCATGGCGGGCCAGTATAGCCGGAGGGCCCCAGTCATGCAAGTATGCACTTGCAGACGAGGCGGCGTGAAGCTAGCCCGTCGCCTCGGCCGCGCGCGTCGCCGCTTCCCAACGAGCGAACGCCTCGTCGAGCCGCGCCCGGGCGGTCTCCATCTCCCGGCCGATGTCGGCCGCCCGTTTGCCGCCGTCGGCGGTCAGGTAGAGGTGGGGGTCTTCGAGCTCCGCCCTGAGCGCGGCCACCCGGCCCTCCCACTCGCTCACGGCCGCTTCGGCATCGGCGACGGCGCGCTCGGCCGTGCGCCGCGCAGTCTGCTTCCGTTGGCGATCATCGTCCGGACGCCGGGTATGCTTCCGCTCCTTCACCCGACGGAGCGACTCCGCCTCCGCTGCCGCGACCGCGGCGGCGTGCGCCCTTTCCCGGCTCGCCGTCTCCCACTCCTCGAACGTGCCGGGGAAGTCGGTGATCCGGCCGTCGTGGAGGATCCAGACCCGGGTGGTGAGGGCGCGCAGCAGCGCCCGGTCGTGACTCACCAGCAGCACGGTGCCGTCGTAGTCGAGGATGGCGTCCTCGAGCGCCTCGATGGACTCGACGTCGAGGTGGTTGGTCGGCTCGTCGAAGATCAGCAGATTGGCGCCGCTCAGCATCATCATCGCGAGCGCCACGCGCGCGCGCTCACCGCCCGACAGCGTCGCGGCGCGCCGCTGCACCGAGTCGCCGCTGAAGCCGAAGCGGCCGAGGTGGCCCTGGATGGGCCCGCGGCCCCAGTGGGGGCGCAGGTGGGCGATGATGTCGTACAGCGTCTCGTCGGCGGGCACCTGCGCCAGGTCCTGGCGGTAATAGGCGATCCGGACCGAGTCGGGGATCCGGAGCTCGCCCGCTTCCACCGGGCGCTCCCGCATGATGGCGCGGAGCAGGGTCGACTTCCCCGCCCCGTTCGGTCCGACCAGCCCCACTACCTCGCCCCGCATCAGTCGGACGTCGAACTCGCTCAGCAGCGTCCGCCCGGGGACGCCGACGGAGACGTTCTCGGCGACCAGCACC
This sequence comes from Gemmatimonadales bacterium, assembly GCA_035703025.1. Classification (GTDB taxonomy): domain Bacteria; phylum Gemmatimonadota; class Gemmatimonadetes; order Gemmatimonadales; family GWC2-71-9; genus CAVVWJ01. The sequence goes on from DASSYY010000333.1 coordinate 6,493, forward strand.
TGGTCGCCGCCCCGCTCGTCGGCGGTGAGGCTCAGCGCCATCGCGCCGTCCTCGCCCGGCGGCGGGCTCAGCCGATCCACGCGCTCGAGCCGGCGCCGCCGACCCTTGGCCTGGGCGCTGTTGGTGCCGGCGATGTTCCGCCGGATGAAATCCTCCTCCGCCGCGAGCGCCCGCGCCTGCTTCGAGAAGGCGCGCTGCTGCGCCAGCCGGCGCTCGGCGCGCTGGCGGAGAAACGACTCGTAGTCGCCCGCGTAGACCGCGCCGGTGCCCGCCTCCAGATGCAGCACGTGGTCCACCACGGCCTGGAGAAAGGCGCGGTCGTGGCTGATCAGCAGCACCGTCGCGTCGAGCCCGCGCAGATAGTCCTCGAGCCAGCGGGTGGTCTCGAGGTCGAGGTGGTTGGTGGGCTCGTCGAGCAGCAGCACGTCCGCCGGCGCCACGAGCTGCTGGGCGAGGCCAAGACGGCCGCGCTCGCCTCCGCTCAACTGGGCCAGCGGACGCGACCGCGCGTCGTCGGGGTTGAACCCGAGGCCGTCGAGCACCGCGTCGATCCGGGCCGCGAGCGTGTAACCGCCCTCGCGGTCGAAGCGCTCGAGATCGCGGTCGTAGCGCGCCAGCATCTGCGGCGTGCAGTGGTCGCCCGCCTCGGCCAGCGCCGTCGCCTGCTCGGCCAGCGAGCGCTCGAGCGCGAGCAGCTCGCCGAAGGCACCGGCGGCGGCCTCCCAGACCGTCGCCGCGCCGCCGAAGTCGCGATGCTGCTCCATGATCGAGTAGCGGAGCCCGCTCGCCCGCGCGACGGTCCCGGCGCTCGGCTCGGTCTCGCCGGCGATGATGCGGAACAGCGTGGTCTTCCCCGACCCGTTCCGGCCGATGATCCCCCACCGCTCCCCGCGGGCCACGGTGAGGGTGACGTCCCCCAGGAGCCGGGTGGCGCCGAACTCGACCGCAATGCCGGAGAGCGCGAGCTGGGTCACCGACCCGTCCACTCGCGCCAGGTGGCCTCGGCGTCGCCCACGGTGAGCTGCTGCTGGTGGCGGACCAGCGGGATCCGGAGCAGCAGCGGCTCCTCGGCGAGCTTGTCGAGCCAGCGCTCGTCGCTCAGCCGGGCGGCGGCCAGCCCGAGGTCCGCGAACCGGCGCGACTCGCGGTCCACCAGCGCCTGCACCCCGAACTTCTGCGCGAAGCGCCGGAGCTCGCCGGGCGAGGCCGCGCGCTCCTGCAGGTCCACGAAGTGGGTCTTGATCCGCCGTTCCGCGAAGAACCGGAGCGCCTTCCGCGTGTCGCTGCTCTTCCGGATGCCGAAAATCTGGACTTCCATGGGGCGGGAATCTACACCGGCAGGCTAGGTCCGGAGCGGCTCACCGAGCGCGAGGCGTCCGGTCCCGTCGTGGACGACATTCTGGCCGAAATAGACCTTGCCGCCGACCTTTCGGAACGTGGCCAGGGTGCGCAGCGGCTCCGGGCTCCGCTCCAGGGTGACCTGGTCGGTCGTGGTGAGCACGCAGCGATCGCAGGGCTTCACCACGTGGAAGCCGAGCGCGCCGATCCGGAAGGTGGAAAGCGCGTCCTCCCCGAACGGCGACCCGCCGGCGATCACGAGGTTGGGGCGGAACCGGTTCATCGGGAGTGGCGCCGCCATCCGGCCGTTGAGGTCGGCGAGCGACTCCTCGGACACCAGCAGGAAGGAGAAGGCGTCGGCGAAGCTGACCCGGTACCCCGGAGGCGCGTAGGCCGTGCTGGCGGGCCGGACCGTCGTCTGGGGCATGTGGACCAGGCTGCAGTCCGTCTCGAGCACGTCCGAGAACCAGCGCGCGGCGCGCTCCCCGGTCCACACGGCGGCGCAGGTGTCGTTCCAGACGGTCGCCGCCATCGTGACGGTCACGGCCGGAGCGAGCGGGAGCTCGAGCGCGGGCATGCCGGCGGTCTCGACCCGGAGCGTGCCGTCGCCGATGGTGGGACGGACGAGCGCGAGACGGGGATGGGTCCGCTGCGAGAGCATCCCGCCCCCGGCATCCACGACCATCCAGCGGCGGTCGTACCGAAGACCGAAGCCGTCCACCTCCCACTCGTCCGGTGAGAGGCCGGCGGCGGACTTGATCGGGTAGACGTGGAGGCCGGTGAGGCGGAGGGTCGGATCGGGGGACGGCTCGGTCACGTCGGGTCTCCACCGGAGGTTGGGGCGCGGGCCTGCGGCCCCAAATCTACTCTGGTCCGGCGAGCCGACCGGGTCTAACCTTGGTCGTCGTCACCCGAACCCTTCCGTCACCTCCCGCCCGCCGCGAGACCGGATCATGCCCCACGGCCCGACCGAGTCCGAACCGCTCTTCGGCGGATGGCGACCCTTGCTGGCCCCCGCCGCGCTGACCTGCGCGCTGGCCCTCTACAACCACTTCCCGCTGACCTACTCCGACAGCGGCAACTACCTGGAGAACGCCATCGACATTCTCCACGGCCACCGCCCGTGGTTCTTCTTCCGACCGCCGACGTACGGCGTCGTCCTCCTGCCGTTCGCCACTCGCCTCACCCTGTGGCTCCTGCCCTTCGCTCAGGGCCTGCTGGTCGCGGGCGTGGTGGATCTCACCCTGCGATGCGCCGCGGTCGTCCTCTCGCCGCGCGCGCTGGCCGCGCTGTTCGCGGTGCTGACCGTCGCGACGAGCCTGTCCTGGTTCTCCGGGCAGATCACGCCGGACGTCTTCACGCCGGTCGTGATCCTGCTCTCGTTCGTGGTCGTCTGGGCACCGGTCCCCGGCTGGAGACGCCTGTGGCCTGCGTGTGCCGTGCTCGGCGTCGCGATCGCCACCCACCTGAGCCACTTCCCGCTGTATGGCGTCCTCCTGGTCGGCGGGCTCGCCGCGCGCCTGGCGACCGATCCCGGCGCGCTGCGGTGCCGGTGGTGCTGCGCGCGGCGGCCCCGCTTGCTCTCGCTCTCGCGCTGGTCATCGCGCCGAACTGGCTCGGCTACCGCCGGCTGATGCTCTCGCGGAGCTCGAGCATCTTCGGCCTGGCCCACCTCGTCGGCGACGGGACGGCCCAGCGCTATCTCGACCGGGCCTGCCCGGTCCGGCAGTATGTCCTATGCGCGGAGCGGGACTCGCTCCGCGCCGACGTCGATTGGTTCCTGTGGAGCGCCACGGGCCCGCGGGCCCGGAGCGAGGCGGCGATGGCGCGCGGCGACTCGACCTTTCTCCGCGAAGCCCCGCGCATCGTGGCGGGCACGCTGCGGCAGGAGTGGCCCGCCGTCGCCGGGAGCGCGCTCCGAGCCTCGGCCGTACAGCTCGCGACG
>DASSYY010000029.1:0-10527 GCA_035703025.1 Gemmatimonadales bacterium
AGGCGGGCCGGCGGGCGCGAGCGGGCGGCGCGGCCTCGCGCAGCGCGGTGCGCACCCGAGCCCGCAAGGCCTCGGGGGCCTCGACTCTGGGCATCCGCGCGGCGATGGCCCGGCGCAAGGCGAGGCGATCGTCGCGAAAGCGCCCGCAGGTCGTGCACCCCGTGAGGTGCGCCTCGAGCTCGACCGCCTCGCTCGCGGCCAGCTCGCCGTCGAGATACGCGTCGACCTGAGCTTCCACATCCGGGTGGGTCATATCACCGCTCCTGCTCGGAGGCCATCAGGGCATCCTGGAGGCGCTTGCGGGCGCGCGAGAGCCGCGACATGATCGTGCCCACGGGCACCTCCACGACCTCGCTGATCTCCTTGTAGGACAACCCCTCGATCTCGCGCAGCACGATCACCTCCCGAAAGTCGGGCGGCAGGTGGTCGAGCGCCTGCGCCAGCGTTTCGCGCGCATCCGATCTCGAGAGCAGCGAGTCCGGGTGCTCGTCGGCGGCTGCCTCGCTGTGCACCGTTTCGTCGAACTCGTCCGCCGAGGCCTCCGCGCGATGCCGGCCCCGCCAGGTATGGGCCATGTTCCGGACGATCGTCAGCAACCACGCCCGGCTCTGACTCGCCCCCTCGCCGCGGAAGCCGCCGAAATACTTGAGCGCGCGCAGACAGGCCTCCTGCACGACGTCGTCCGCGTCGGCGTCGCTCCGCGTCAGGTAGCGCGCCAGCCGGTAGGCGGCGCTCAAGTGCGGCAGCACCACGGCTTCGAATCGTTCGAGCTGGTCTGGCTCCAAGACCGGTCCTCGGGTGTGTCGCGGGACAGCCATCGAGAGACGACTCCGCGGGCGACGACTTTATTCCCCGCGGAATACGCACGGGGAGGCCGGAGTCCTCCGCTCGGAGGATACTACTGCCACCCCAACGTGAGAATGCGCGTATGAGACAGAGACTGATATCCGCGACCCGCAGTGCCCCCGGGCTGCTCGTCGCCGGCGCCCTCGCCGGCGCTCTCCCGGCTCACCCCGCGCCCGCCCCGGTCAGCGCCAGGCTGTCCGAGTGGACCATCCAGCTGTCGGAAGCGACGGTGCCGGCCGGGCCGGTCAAGTTTACCGTCACCAACGGCGGAAGCATCCCGCACGCCCTGGAGGTCGAAGGCCAGGGAACCGAACAGGAGACTCCCGTGATCCAGCCCGGGGCCAGCGCTACGCTCACGCTGACGCTCCAGCCGGGAACGTACGAGGTCTACTGCCCGGTCGGCCAGGACTCGCACAAGAAGCTCGGGATGGAAACCCATCTCAAGGTCGTCGGCCCGGCGAGCGCCGGCGGCGCGCGGCCGAGCGCGGACACCGAGTCGCCGGCGATGCCCGAGGACGGCGACTCGGCGCCGGCGGCCGTTCCGATCCGGGTCACCGGGGGCGGGCCCGTCATCCAGATCCTCCCCGGACCGTTCCCGTTCCCCGACAGCGCCGGCCCGATTCTCCAGTCGTTCGGTGAGGAGCACGAGGCGCTGGAGTCCCAGAGCCAGAACGGGCCCTACTCGAACAACGTGGCGCCGATCTCGGGTACGTTCACGTTCAGCGCGTGGGACAAGGGCGCGGTCCGGGACTCGGTCGACGGGACCGCGGAGTTCACTACCCGCGACGGCGCCCGCTGGAAGGTCGTGCTCGACCGGGTCCAGACCAAGGACGTGCCGCACCACCCGAAGTTCGGCGGGGTGATCCGCGGGCTCTATTACCACGGCGCCACCGGCGTGCACACGCCGCTCGTACCCACGATCAACAGCGCCGTGGCGCTGTGGTCCATCGCCCATCTGTACCGGAACGGCGAGCGCGTGACCGACAACGCGTACGTCCACGTGATGCTGCTCTCCCGCACCCGGCGGGACAAGGACTTCGCGCTCGCCTGCTGGGACTGCTCCAAGAACAAGATCGAAGAGCTGCAGCTCCAGATCACGCCGGCCCCCGGCGAGCCGAAATTCGACGCGCCGGGCGGGTTCCTGTTCGTCAACTGGGAGCGATCGGCCGCGAGTCCCAGCGCGAGCTGACCGGGCACGGCGCGTCGGGAGCAAACCGACGCGCCGTGGTCGTTGCGCTTCGCCGGAGCGGGTCGCTTATTGGGTCATGTTCGTCGGTCACTACGGAGTGAGTTTCGCCGCAAAGCGGGTCGAGCCTTCGATCCCGCTGTGGGTGCTGTTCGTGGCGGTCCAGTGGCTCGACGTGCTCTGGGCGCCGTTGGTGCTCCTCGGGATCGAGAAGGTCCGCATCGTCCCCGGCTTCACGGCGTCGAATCCGTTCGACCTCTACTACATGCCATACACCCACAGCCTCGTGGCGGCCCTCCTCTGGTCGGGCGCGGCAATGCTCGCCTACCGCGCCGTGGCGGGGCCGTCGGGCCGGCAGGGGGGCGTCGTCGTCGGGCTGGCGGTATTCTCCCATTGGGTGCTGGATCTCGTTGTCCATCGCGCCGACCTCCCCCTGTACGACGACTCGGCCAAGGTGGGCCTGGGCCTCTGGAACGCGCCCGCAGTGGCATTCGCCCTGGAAGCGGCACTGCTCTTCGGCGGGCTCTGGCTCTGCCTCCGGGGCAAGCCGGCACGCTCACCCGGGACCCTGGCCTTCGGCGTCCTGATGCTCGGCGTCCAGGCCTACGTCTTCTTCGGACCGCCGCCGACGTCCGATCGCGCGTTCGCGTGGACGGCACTCCTGTTGTACGCCGTCTTTGCCCTGGTCATCTGGTGGCTTCAGGATCGCCGGCCGATCGCCCGAGGCCGCTCGTGACCCGGTTCCCTTAGCAGATTACGGCGGGGCCAAGACTCACGACCCTTGCCCTCTGAAGACAGGATCCCGATCGCCATGCGCCTGCGCCTTCCGCTCCTGCTCACGCTCCTCGCCGCCCCGGGCTGCCGCCCGGCTCCGCCGGCCGCACCCGACCCCGGCCGGCTCGACCCGGTGGCCCGGCGGTACGTGGTCCTCGGGCTCGGCCTGGGCGCCCATGATCCGGCGTACGTGGACGCCTACTACGGCCCCGACTCGCTCAAGGCCGCGGCCGACGCCGAGTCGCTGACCGTGGCGCAGATCCGGACGGCGGCCGAGTCCCTGATCGCCGTGCTGGGCGACAGCGTGCCGCCCTACGCCGACACACTCGTGCGCCTGCGCCACCGCTATCTCCGCGTCCAGCTCGGCGCGATGGCGGCCCGGGCGCGGATGCTGGGCGGCGAGCGGCTCAGCTTCGACCAGGAGGCGGAGGCGCTCTACGACGCGACGCCGCCCCACTACGACGACGCGCATTTCGACTCGCTGCTCGCGCGGCTCGACAGCCTCCTTCCCGGCCGTGCGCCGCTGGCCGAGCGCTACCAGCGCCTGCGCGACCGGGTGACGATCCCGCCGGCGAAGGTCGACACCGTGTTCAAGACCGCAATCGCCGCGTGCCGGGCGCGGACGCTGGCCCACATGCCGCTCCCCCCCGGCGAGCGCTTCGACCTCGAGTACGTGAAGGGCACGTCCTGGAACGCCTACAACTGGTACAAGGGCAGCTATCACAGTCTGATCCAGGTGAACCTGGACTTTCCCATCGTCATCGACCGCGCCATCGACCTGGCCTGCCACGAGGGCTATCCCGGCCACCACGTGTACAACGCGCTGCTCGAGCAGGCGCTGGTGCGGCAGCGCGGCTGGGTCGAGATCTCGATGTACCCGCTGTTCAGCCCGCAGTCGCTGATCGCCGAGGGGAGCGCCAACTTCGGAATCGAGATGGCGTTCCCGGCGGCCGAGCGAATGGCGTTCGAGCGGGACTCGCTGTTCCCGCTGGCCGGCCTGGATCCCGCGCTGGCGGTGACCAACGCGGAGGTGGGGAAGGTGGTGGAGCGGCTCAACTACGCGCGGAACGAGGTCGCCAGGCGGTACCTCGAGGGGGCGCTGGACTCGGTGGCGGCCGGCAAGCTGATGCGGCGGTACTGGCTGGTGGCGCCCGCGCTGGCGGCGAAGCAGGTGCGCTTCATCGACCAGTACCGGAGCTACGTGATCAACTACAACCTGGGCCGGGACCTGGTGGCCGACTGGGTGGAGCGGACAGGCGGCGCCTCGGACACGGCGCGCTGGCGCGCGTTCCAGGCGCTGCTGTCGGCGCCGCACCTGCCGCGGGATCTCCGCTGAGGATCACCCAACCCGAGCCCTCCGGGCCTTGCGCGTGCCCCGGTGTTTGGTAATATTACCAAGAGAATTGGTAATCCTACCAAACGCGGGAGGAGCGTTGCCAGGCACGCGAAGCACATCCCATCTGGAGGCCCCGGCAGCGGGCGGCGTGGCGGAGCGGATCCTCGACGCCGCCATCGCCCTCCTGCGGGAGGCCGGCGTGCAGCGCCTCACGCAGACCGAAGTCGCGACCCGGGCCGGCGTCCGGCAGTCGCATCTGACCTACTACTTCCCGACCCGTGAAGCCCTGCTGGAAGCGGTGACCACCCGGGCGGTCGAGGGCATCGCCGCCGGGGTGCTCCACATCGTCGGGGAGCAGGCGGGCTCCGGCCAGGAGACCATGCCGGCGCGCCTCGCGTCCGCCGTGGCCGACCTCGAGCACATGCGGATGTTCGTCGGGCTGATCGTCGAGGCGGACAGTGATCCGACCCTCCGGACCATGCTCGTCGGCGGCACGCACCAACTCGAGGCCCAGGTCGCGAAGGCACTCGGCGGCGCCGGCGCGGCCGAGCGTGCCCGGCTACTGCTGGCCGCCGTCTGGGGGCTCGGCCTCTACCGGTTCGTGGTCCGGCCGCCGGCCGGGGCGGACCCCACGCGCTCCTATGTCCGATGGATCAGCCATGCCGCGGCGCGGCCAACCGCCGGCGGGCGGGACCACACCACCTGAACGTTCGGATTCAGTCCGGAAGGGACTCGTCGTATGCAGACCGCAACCAATGTCGCCCAGTGGCTGGTGCGCCTCACGGGCATGACCCAGGTCGTCCTCGGGGTCCTCTTCTGGACCGGACGGGCGCTCACCTTCATCCCCCTGCACATGGCCCTCGGGCTCACCTTCGTGCTCGGCCTCTGGGCCCTGGCCGGCCTCGGCGCGCGAGCCGGGGTCCGGCTTCCGCTCGTCGTCTCCGGCGTGCTCTGGGGCGCGTTCGTCCTCGGCCTCGGCATGGCCCAGCGCAGCCTGCTGTTGGGGCCGTGGCACTGGGTGGTCCAGGTGCTCCACCTGCTCGTCGGCTTCGCGGCGATGGCGCTCGCGGCGCGGCTGGCCGCGGTGATTCGAAAGTGTGGGAGCAGGGATCGTTCGAGAAGCTCGTACGACTCCTCGCAGCCCGGTCTCGCCGGCGCCTGAGTCCCGGGGTGGCCCCGACTCAGCTCAGTTCGATCCGCACGTGAAGCGGGTCGCCGTCGACGCTGAGAAGATTGGCGAGGGTGCGCGTCCCGTGCCGCCGGAACTGCAGGGCGACGCGGGACCCGCCGATGGCGAGCCCGGTGACGGTGAGCTCGCCGAGGAAGTCGGGCAGCACCGGATCGCGGACGTGGAGAATGCGGGACTGGGCCTCGGGGTAGATGCCGAGCAGCGCCTGCAGCAGCATGTAGAGCGAGCCCGAGGCCCAGGCCTGGGGCGAGCAGCTCACCGGATAGTTGACCGGCCGCGAGCCGCTCTGCCGCGTCATCCCACAGTAGAGCTCCGGCAGCCGCTGGACCTCGGAGTGCACCCCCGCCTCGAACAGGGCACGCACGATCGGCAGCGCAGCCCGTGCGTGCCCGTGCAGCGCCATGCCGAGCACCAGGATGGCGTTGTCGTGCGGCCAGATCGAGCCGTTGTGATAGCTCATCGGGTTGTAGACCGGGTGGGCGGCGCTCAGCGTGCGCACCCCCCAGCCCGAGAAGAAGTCCGGCTCGAGGAACCGCGCGGCCAGGCGGCGGGCGGCCTCCGGCGTCGGCACCCGGCTCCAGAGCAGGTGGCCGGCGTTGGTGGTGGCGGTCGGGATCGGCCGCTTCTGCCCGTCGAGCGCGAGGGCGAAGATCCCGAGCTTCTCGATCCAGAACGCCGAGCGGATCCGGCTCCTGAGCTCGACCGCCTCACGCCGCAGCAGCGACGCCCGCTCCGTCTGCCCCAGGTGCCGGAACAGCTCGGCCATGCGCAGCTTGGCGTCGTAGACGTATCCCTGGACCTCGACCAGCGCGATCGGTGGCTCGGGCAGGCGCCCGTCGGGGAAGGGGACGCCGTTGCCGGAGTCCTTCCAGCCCTGGTTGACGAGCCCCTGCTCCGACGTGCGCGCGTACTCCACGAACCCGTCGCCGTCCCGGTCCCCGAAGCGGTCGATCCACTCGAGCGCGCGCTCGGCGCTGGGCAGGAGCTCGCGCACCAGCGCGGTGTTGCCGGTCCAGCGCCACGTCTCATGCAGGAGGATGAGCCAGAGCGGAGTCGCGTCGATGCTGCCGTAGTAGGGCACGTGGGGTATTTCCCCACTCCGCGCCATCTCGCCCCGGCGGAGCTCGTGCAGGATCTTTCCCGGCTGCTCCTCGGTGTAGGCGTCCTCGCGCCGGCCCTGGCGGCGGGCCAGATAGCGGAGGGTGTCGACCGCGATCTGCGGCTGGAGCGGCAGGGCCTGGAGCGAGGTGATGACCGAGTCGCGGCCGAAGACGGTGGAGTACCAGGGGATGCCGGCGGAGACCACCTTCTCGCCGTCGACCTCGACGTAGAGCGCCCGGAGGTCGTCGGCCGCGCGGTGGAGGAGCGCGTCGAAGTCGTCCACGTCGGTCTCCCACCGGCTGTTGCCGCCGTGCCAGGCGCGATACGTCCGGTGAAGCTCGTCGCGGCAGTCGTCCAGACCGCGCGCCGGAAAGACGCGCCGGTCGCCGCCCTCGTCGGCGAACACCTCCCACTCGAGCTCGATCGGCTGCTCGACCTCGAGCCGGAGCTCCCACCGCGCACTGTGGGCGGTGAGCACGTCGGGCGGTCGGCGGAAGCGCACCACGGTCCGGAGCAGGCGCCCGTCGCGCCCGAGATAGGCGAACATCAGGGCATCGCCCGCCGGCTCGGGAGCGTAGTACTGTCCCCGCTCGGCCCGCCGCCATCCGCGCACCTCGAAGATGTCCGCGAAGTCGCTGCCGAGCTCGAGCTCGACCCAGTAGCGCTCCGGGGCGCCGAGAAAGCCGGTGAGGGTGACCCGCTCGACCAGGCGATCGGCGAGCGCGAGCTCGCGCCGGATGTGGATCACGTTACGCGGATCCCAGCGGTCGCCGCCGAAGGGCAGGTTGCTGACCGCGAGGTCGACTTGCGCCCCGAAAGCGCTCGGGACCTGCGCCGAGAGCAGGTCGGGCGGGCCGCCGTGCACCGTCAGGGCGTAGTGGCTCAGGATCCGGGTGTCGTCCTGGAAGAGGCCCAGCGAGCAGAGGCCCGGCGGCGCGATGTTGCCGTGGGGATCGACCAGCATGAAGAGCCGGTCGTGCTTCAGCACGAGCGAGTGTTCGGCCAGCCGCTCGTGGGCGCACTCGATGTCCGCGTAGCCCACTGCCGCCGTCATCGGGACGGGCCGGAGGCCCGCGATCGCCTCGTCCGAGGGTGGAGCGGCGGGCGCGGTGACGGTACCGCTCACGCCGCCGTGACCGGTTGCGGACTCGTGACCGGGGGCGAGCGGTCGCCGGCCGCCGACACCCGCGCGAGGTAGAGCCGCTCATACTCGGCCGCCATCCGGCGGTGGGTGAACCGCTGCACGGCCGCCGCGCGGATCCGCCGTCGATCGAGCCGGTCCACCGGGCCGCCAGGTCGGATCAGCTGGGCCATTTCCTCGACCGAGCCGACCACGAACCCGGTGACCCCGGGCTCGACCAGCTCGGGTACGCTCCCCGCGCCGAAGGCGACGACCGGACACCCCGACAGCATCGCCTCGATGAGGATCAGGCCGAAGGGCTCATTCCAGGCGATCGGCGCGAGCAGCGCCCGAGCGTCGCGGAGGAGCGGCACCTTCTGCTCGGTGCCGATGGGGCCCAGAAAGGTCACGTGAGGGCTCGCGAGGCGGGGCTCGACCTGGCCCTCGGCGAAGGCGCGGTCCGGCGGATGGACGTCACCCGCGATGCGGATCGGGATGCCGGCCAGGTGGGCGGCGTCGATCGCGGTGTGGGGGCCCTTCTCGCGCGCCAGCCGCCCGACGAAGCAGACGTAGGGCCCCGGGCGCTCGGTCCAGCGATAGCGGGACGCATCGAGTCCGTGGTGAATGACCGTACGCCGGCGTACCAAGGTTTCGCGCCGGGCCTGGTCCTCCGAAATGGCCACGAACGAGACATCGGCGAAGTGGCGGTAGTACTCGGAGAGCGCCGGCACGTGCACGTGGTGCAGGGTGTAGACCATCGGAGTATCCGGCACCAGGCGCCCGAGCGCCAGCGCGGCGGCCGAGTGCGCGTGGATCACGTGGAACCCGCCCTCGGCGATCTCCCGCATCGCCCACGAGCAGTGGTTGAGGTCGGTGATGCTCTCGGGCGGCCACTGGGCGCGGGCGTAGAGGGAGCGCAGGGAAGCGCGGGTGTGGGAGTCCCCGGTGGCGAAGAGGGTCACGTCATGCCCCCGGTCCAGCAGGCCTTCGACCAGCTCGTTGACCACCAGCTCGGTCCCGCCGTAGTCCCGGGGAGGCACCGGGACGAACGGCGTGGAAATCATGGCGATGCGCATAGCATCCATCGGTTGAGCCTGTACGTTACTACACTACGGTTACACGAAAGTACCGCCCGCGGCAACCGAGGCCGTGAGTGCGGTCACCCTCAGCGAGCGTTTCGCAGTGCGCGATTTCCGGGTGTGGTGGGCGCTGTTCGTGTTCTTCGGGGTGCTGAGCATCCTGGCCGTGCAGCAGGGGTACCGGCGCTGGCGGCGAGCCCGTGAAGCGCTGGCCGGCGGAATCGGCCCGGGGGCGACGGCGAAGCGACTGCTCCGGCGGGAGGGCCTGCGTCTCGCGTGCATGGTCGCGAGCGTCGTCGCGATGACGGCACTCGTCTTTGCGGCGCTGCTTCGGGCGCCGGGGAGCGTGCTGCTGGCGCTCCGGATGCTCGCCGTGGCGGGCGTGGCCGGCGTCGTGTGGCTCAGCGTACGAAGGTAGGACGACACATTCATCCCAACACTGTGGGCTGGCGCCACAAGGAGACCCCGTGCTGCGCAGTCTCGCCATTGGACTCGGGTGGGCGATCGCCGGCTATCTGATCGGCGCGTTCGGTGGCGGCTGGCTGCTGACGAAACTGTCGTCCAACATGCACGACCGGAGCACCGAGGCCGCGATGACGGGAGCGTTCGTCTTCGGGCCGGCGATGGCGTTGATCGCGTTCATCGTGGGGTTCGTCCGGAGCCGGTGATGCGCCTGACACTGCTCCGCCATGCCACGCTGGTGCTCGAGTATGCCGAGCGCCGGCTGCTGGTCGATCCGATGCTCAGCCCGGCCGGGGCCATGGACCCGGTGGCCAACGCCGCCAACGCGCGCCGGATTCCACTGGTCGAGCTGCCGCTCACCGGTGCCCAGCTCGGCGAGCTGCTCGGCTCGCTCGATGGGGTGCTCGTCACCCACGGACACCGCGATCACTGGGATCCGGCGGCCGCAGCGCTGGTGCCGAAGACGCTCCCGCTGGCATGCCAGCCGGCCGACGCGGCGCGCTTCGGCGCGGAGGGCATGGCCGTGACCGCGGCGGGAGCCGGGGGGACATGGCTCGGCCTCGGCCTGAGCCTGACCGCCGGCCGACACGGCCGCGGGGAGGTCGGAGAGCGGATGGGGCCGTCGTCGGGGTTCGTGCTGCGGACACCGGGCGAGCCGACGCTCTACATCGCGGGCGACACGGTCTGGTGCTCGGAGGTCGAAGCCACGATCGCGACCCACCGCCCGGACGTCATCGTGGTCAACGCGGGCGCCGCGCAGTTCCTCGCCGGCGGGCCGATCACGATGGACGTGCCGGACGTGGCCGCGGTGCGCACGGCGGCGCGGGCGGCGCGGGTGGTGGCGGTGCACTTCGAGGCGGTCAACCACTGCCTGCTGACGCGGGCGGGCCTGCGGGACGGGCTGGGGAGGCTGGGAGCGGGAGGTGGGGTGCTGATACCGCTGGATGGCGAGACGGTGGAGCTGAGCTGATTCGGTCAGCGCCCGGCCGGCTCGCTCTTCCAGAAGTCGATCCCGCCTGCCTGCTGCCCCACGTCCACGCTGGCCACCCGGGCCGGCGCCCGGAGATCGATGACGTCCACCGTCCCCGGCTCGGCCCCCACCCCCTCCAGCGTGACGAACGCGTACCGGCTGTCGGGCGAGATCACGAGCCCGCTCGGCACCCGCCGCGAGGTGGGCACCCGCGCCAGCTCCTTGCCCGTCGCCGCGTCGATCACCGAGACCGACTTGCCCTTCTTGTTCGTTCCCACCACCAGCCGTCCGTCGGGGCTCGCGGCGAGGTTGTAGATCCCCTCGCCGGCCGGGATCCGGCGGCGCAGCGTCCACGACCCGAGGTCGATCTCCGCGATGTCGTTCGCCTTGTTGCACGCCACCCAGAGTGTGCGGCCGTCGGTGGATGGCTGGGCCCAGGTCGGCGAGCAGCCGACATCGCCCGG
>DASSYY010000399.1:0-5546 GCA_035703025.1 Gemmatimonadales bacterium
CCGGGCGAGCTGGCCAACAAGTACTGGAAGCTGACCGAGCTCGACGGGCGGCCGGCCGTTGTCGGGGCGGCGCGGGAGCCGCATCTCCGGCTGCAGCCGAGCGACTCGCGCGTGGCCGGATCCACCGGATGCAACAGCTTCAGCGGGACGTTCGAGCGGAACGGCGACCGCCTGACCTTCGGCCGGATGGTCGCGACCCTGATGGCCTGCGCCGACACCGCGATCGCGAGCCAGGAGCAGCGCTTCCTGCGGGTGCTCGCCACCGTCGACCGCGGCGCCGCCGTCGGCGACCGCCTGACGCTCTACGCGAAGGGCCGCCCGGTGGCGCGCTTCGTGGCGGTCTACTTCAGGTAGTCCGGAGGTCTCGCATGCGATTTCCCGATGGCTTCGGCGGGCGGGCAGCCGGGTGGGCGCTCCTGCTCGTCCTGGCCGTCCCGCTCCAGGCCCAGCAGCCCGCCGCACGCCGGTACGATCCCGCCGCCTACGAGCAGACCAGCGCCGACATCCCGATGCGGGACGGCGTCACCCTGCACACCGAGATCTTCCGGCCCAGGGAGGCCACGGGCCCGCTGCCGATCCTGTTCACGCGCACGCCGTACGGGGTCGGCGGTTCACGCGACGAGCTCACCGGCTCCTATCAGCCGCTGGCCGAGGCCGGGTACGTCTTCGCCTTCCAGGACATCCGGGGGCGGTACCGGAGCGGCGGCACGTTCGTGATGCAGCGTCCGCCCAAGCCGGCAGCAGCGGCGCACGACCAGAGCGACGAGATCACCGATACCGACGACTCGATCGACTGGATGCTGAAGCACATTCCCGAGAACAACGGGCGGGTCGGGATGCTGGGCGTGAGCTACGACGGCTGGACCGCGGCCATGGGCATGCTCGGCGGACATCCTGCGCTCCGCGCGGTGAGCCCGCAGGCCTCGCCGGCCGACATGTTCCTGGGCGACGACTTCCACCACAACGGCGCCTTCCGGCTGAGCTACGGCTTCGAGTACGCCTGGCTCACCGAGGCCACCCGGGAGAACTCCGACTTCGACTTCGGGCGGTACGACACGTACGAGTGGTATCTCGGCGTGGGACCGCTGTCGAACATCCAGCGGCAGGTCCTGAAGGACAAGGTGCTCCCCACCTGGCGCGACTTCACCGCCCACCCCAACTACGACATGTTCTGGCGGCGCCAGGCGATGCGCCCGTATCTCACGCGCGTCACGGCGCCGACGCTCAACGTCGCGGGCTGGTGGGACCAGGAGGACTTCTACGGGCCGGTGGCGATCTACGACGAGCTGGAGAAGCACGACACGGCCAACCGCAACTTCCTGGTGGTCGGACCCTGGCGGCACGGCGGGTGGAGCTCGGGCCCGGCCCAGAAGCTCGGGAAGATCGACTTCGGCTCGCCGACCGGCGAGTACTTCCGGCGGAACATCGAGGCGCCGTTCTTCGCCTACTATCTCAAGGACGAGGGCGGATTGAGCCAGCCCGAGGCCACCGTGTTCGAGTCCGGCAGCAACCGGTGGCGCACCTTCTCGAGCTGGCCGCCGCGTGAAGCGAAGACCCGGGCGCTCTACTTCCACGCGGGCGGCAAGCTCTCGTTCGCCCCGCCCGCCGCGCGCGAGGGATCCTCGGCGGACTCCTACGTGAGCGACCCGGCGCATCCGGTCCCGTACCGCCCCCGGCCGATCGAGCCGACCTACTACCCCAAGGGATCGGGCTGGTACACCTGGCTGCTCGAGGACCAGCGCTTCGTCCACCAGCGCCCCGACGTACTGAGCTGGGAGACCGAGCCGCTCACCGAGGACGTAGTCCTCGCCGGCCGGATCACCGCGCAGCTTTTCGCCAGCACCACCGGGCAGGACGCCGACTGGGTCGTGAAGCTGATCGACGTCTATCCCGAGGACTACCCGCCCGACTTCAAGCTGGGCGGCTACCAGCTCATGGTGGCCAACGACGTGTTCCGCGGCCGCTTCCACCGCTCGTTCGAGCGGCCCGTGCCCCTGGTGCCGAACGCGGTCACCCCGTTCACGATCGACCTGCACACCCAGAGCTACCGCTTCCAGGCCGGCCACAAGATCATGGTGCAGGTACAGAGCGCCTGGTTCCCGATCATCGACCGCAACCCGCAGACGTGGGTGCCCAACATCTTCGAGGCGGCGGCCGCCGACTACCGGGCACAGACGCACCGCATCTGGCGGACGCCGCGCTACCCTTCGCGGGTGGAGATCCAGACCGTCGCGCCCTGACGGCCGGCGAACGGCTCGGTGTACGGCGATCGGTGGTCGCGGGGAGCTATACCTTGGCGGCGAGGGCCATGACGAGCTTCCGAAGCGCCGCGCGATCGGCCGGCTTCGGCGGCGTGCCGCCGAGCACCGCCCCGTAGGCGCGCGCACCCTTGACCATGAGAATCATCGCGGCGTGGGCGGACTGGCCGTAGAACGCCTGGTCTCCCAATGCACTTTCCGGTTCGATCTTCGGCGGGCCGTCGTCGTCGTCGCTGGTGTCCTGCGCCTTCAGGTACTCCGCCGTCATCTTCTTCCGTGCCGCCTCGGGTGTCTCGAACTCGTCGATCGAGATGACCAGCGCCCGGCCCTCTCCCATGTAGGTGCAGGTAGTATGGATGCTGCCGGTTTCCGGGTCGGGCTCGGGCTCCTCGGGGAGCATCCGGGCGATGCGCTCTCCGACATACGCCTGGGCCTCGCCCTTGCTCAGAACGCTGCAGGCGGACGGGAGTGTCGGACCTACGGGCAGCGCGAGGACGAGTTGAAGCAAGGCAAGCATGATCACCTCTAAGACACCACTCGGAACCTGGTGTGCGGGTAGACGACCGAATCTGGCTTTCGCGCCTCGAGGCCGCCAGTTGGCGGCAGCACCACTACTGCACCGCACCGCGCGCCGGGCGGCCGCGAGCCATCCTTATGACTGCTCGCCCGGCGCGGAGGCTCCGAGCGACAGGTCCCAGGTCTGTCCCACCAGTGCCTTGCCGAAGCTGCGATGACGCTCCCGCTTCATCAGCCGGAAGCCGGCCCGCTCGTACAGGTGCCGGGCCGCCGTGAGCACGTCGTTGGTCCAGAGCGTCAGCGTGTGGTGCCCGGCTTCCCGCGCCCCCGCGATGCACTGCGCGACCAGCCGGCCACCCAGGCCGTGCCCCCGGGCCCACGGCTCGACCAGCAGCAGCCGCAGCTTGCCCACGCCGGGGGATGCGCCGGGCATCAGGAACACGCAGCCCGCCCGGCGCCCGTCGAGGGTCGCGATCCAGCAGCGGTTCGCGGGACCGGCGTCGGCCGCTGCAAACTCCCCCACGATGCGCGCCACCAGCCGCTCGAAGCTGGCGTCCCACCCGTACTCCTCCGCGTAGAGCTCGCCGTGGCGCTGCACCACCCACCCGAGATCGCCGGCCTCGGGCGCCCGGAGCGCGACCGCGGGCGCTCCGTGGGAAGCGGCCGGCGCCTCGTCGTCGAGCAGGGTCTCGACCGTGCCGAGCGAGACGAGCAGGCGATCCCGCTCCGGGGCGGAGAGCCGGTCGAGCATCCTGGCGACCGCGTCGGTGGCGCGCGCGTCGAGCTGGCCGAACGCCCGCCGCCCGCGCGCCGTGAGGGCGAGGTGGCGCCGGCGGCGGTCGTCGGCCGTGGCACGGGCAGTGAGCAGCCCGCGCTGGCGCAGCCCGCGGAGCAGCCGGCTGAGGTAGCCGGCGTCGAGGTCCAGCCGGTCGATGAGGGCGCTGGCCGTGGGGCGCTCGAGGTGGGCGACCTCGTACAGTACCCGCGCTTCGGCGAGCGAGAAGGGACTGTGCAGGTGGCCGGCATCGAGCAGGCCGATGCGGCGCGTGTAGAAGCGGTTGAATCGCCGGACCCGGGCGGCGGCCGCGAGCTGGGTGGTCACGGGAGCTCCTCGGAGGAGACCCTTCCAGCATCGGGCCTGTAGTTGCCTTTGTCAACTATCGGCGGTGGCCCGAGGGGCGGCACGTGAGTCACCCTGGGCACAGCGAAGGGGGCATGCCCTGAGGTATGCCCCCTCCGCGGGTGACGACGGTGGTGAGATGTCCCGTCAGCGACCCATCAGCTCTCCGCCCCCGCCAGCGCCCGCACCTCGTCCGCCAGCGTTCGCACCTTGGCCCCATCCCCCGCCCCGCCCGCATCCGCGTCGAGCCCCGTGGCCAGCGACGTCAGGGCGTCCCGTCGCGCGGCGCCCGTGGTCTTTTCGGCCCCGGCGAGCGCCTGCCGCACCGCGGCGATCCGCCCGGCGTCGAGCCCCTTGGACCGCTCGAGCTGATCGACGTAGGCCCGCGCCAGCGGGAAGCTCGGCGGCCAGACCAGCTTGGGCTGCCCCTGCGTGTTCAGGTAGTCGAGGTGCACCGTCTTGGCCGCGTCCAGCTCGTTCCGCGAGATGAACCCGCTCGGCGTGAGCTCGAAGATGTCGAGGCCGCGCGAGATCTCGGAGCTCACCATGACGCCGTTGTACCAGTAGACCGACCAGGAGCCTCCGTTCCCCATCCGGGTCGAATCGACCGGCCCCCGATCGAAGAAGGCGATCTCCTTGGGGTGCGCCGCGTCGGTCCAGTCGAAGACCGAGATGCCGCCCTGGTACCACGCCTGCACCATCACGTCCCGTCCCGGGATCGGGATCAGCGAGCCGTTGTGGGCCACGCAGTTCTCGTTCACCGTCTGCGGCGCGAGCATCTTGTAGTAGCTCTGGAACTGGAGCTTGCGGTCGGCCAGCGTGAAGATGGCGTCCGCGCCCCACTCCGGCTTGTCGGTGGCCCGGCACTTGGGCTGCCCGCCCCCGCCCCACTCGTCGGAGAAGAGCAGTTTCGTGCCGTCGTTGTTGAACGTGGCCGAGTGCCAGTAGGAGAAGTTGGAGTCGGCCACCGCGCCGATCCGCTTGGGGTTGGCCGGGTCGCTGATGTCGAGCAGCAGGCCGTACCCGCCGCACGCGCCGCCGGCGAGCCCGATGGCGGGATAGACGGTAATGTCGTGGCACTGCGTCGGACCGGGCTTGGTCCCGTCGGGGTTGAGCGGGGGCTTGGGACCGACCATGTGGGCCACCATGCCCGGCAGCATGTCCCGCAGGGCGGCGCTGTCCGCCGCCGTCGGCGCGCCGGTGCCGCCCCGGTGCTCCACGACGGTCGCCAGCAGCTGCTCCACGGTCCGGTCCGACAGCACGAAATCCTCGCTGTCCACCGTCGCGATGAAGCCGCCCTTCGCGCGCGCCTCGGCCACTTCCTTCTTGTTGGCCGCGATGTCCTCCGGGGTCTCGCCGTGCTTGGGCGGGGCCACCAGGTCCTGGAAGATGCGCGGCGAGCTCACGATCGCGGCCTGCTCCGGGTGCGCGAGCGGAACCTTGATCACCTCGATGCGGAAGAGCGCCGAGTTGGGGTCCTCCGAGGGCATCGCCGCCACGCATCCCGGGAGCTCCTGGGATGACCGTACCTGCGACGAGCCGGAGATGTAGACGTAGACGTTGGCCGTGTCCTTGGGATCGACCAGCACCGTGTGCGTGTGCGAGCCGCGGCAGGTCTGGACGTTGCCGACGTTCTTCGGATGGGTGATGTC
>DASSYY010000107.1:0-8143 GCA_035703025.1 Gemmatimonadales bacterium
CCGCGCCATCGAGCTGAACTCGAGCCCCGACGGATCCACGATCGTGAGCGCGCCGCCGCCGACCACCTCGAGCGTCTCGTCCGGCCCGATGAACGCGGCCGTGTTCTCGTCCAGCCCGATTCCCACCGCGAACGGATTGTAGCTCAGCGCCGTGAGCAGCCGGCCCAGTCGGTCCCGCTGGCGGAAGTGCTGGTCGATGATCACCCGGTTGGTGAGCCCCAGTCCCGGCGCCAGGGTCACGATCTTGGCCCGGGGCGACGCACCCTCCCTCCCGAACGCGATCATGTGCTCGCACAGGAACGCGGCGCCGGCGGAGGTGCCCGCGATGTGGACGCCCTCCGAGTTCCGCCGCCGGAGCGCCTTCGCCATCGACGTGCCGCCGATCATCGTGCTCAGGCGGAGCTGGTTCCCGCCCGTGAGGAAGACCCCGTCGGAGTCGTTCAGGATCTCGAGCAGCTCCTTTCGCTCGGCGTCCTCGCGGGCATGGATGGGGAGGGACCGGGCCTGCGAGGCGCCCAACTCGCGGAACAGCTTCTCATAGCGCCCGCCGGTGTCGCTTACCTCGGAGGCAGTGGGAATGATGGCGATGCGGCCACCGGCGCACAGTGAGGCGAACCGCCTGAGGATCGTGACGTCGCCGAACTTCTCTTCCGCGCCACCCACCGGGATGATGAATCCATGGCCAGCCGCCACCCGCGCCCTCCCGCCTAGAGTACGGCCGGCGGCGCCCGCCGCCGGCCCCCAAGTCCTCCGAGCCGCCTAAGATACACCCCGGCCGGACGACCGGCAGGGGCGGTCAGACCTCCTCGAACGCCCCCCGCACCACCGCCCGTCCCTCCCGCACGTGCCACCGCCCCCGCGCCATCACGTCCGCGACCGCACCCTTCCCGTCGAGCACCACCAGGTCCGCATCCGCCCCCGACCGGAGATGCCCCTTCCGGTGGAGCTGCAGCAGCCTGGCCGGATTGGCCGTGAACGCCGGCAGCACCCGCTCGAGCGGCTGGCCCCGGCCGAGCAGCGCGCGCAGCGTCTCGCCGCAGGCCGACGGGCTGCCGACGTCGAACGAGGCCACCCGGCCCTGGTCGTCGAACACCGGCAGGCACCCGCCCCCGTCCGAGCTCACCGTGATCCGCGCCGGATCCGCGCCGGCGTCGAGGTACCGCCCCACCGCCTCCTCCGCGCTCCAGGCGTCCTCGCCCTCCTCGACCGGAAAGGCCGTCACGTCGATGACGCACCCGCGCTCCGTCAGCGCCACCGCCTCGTCGAACAGCGCCCGTCGCCGGTTGACGTGGGTGGGGTTGAACACCGCCGCCGGCAGCTCGGTCCGGTCGAGCGCCTCGCGCACCAGCGCCAGCCCGCGCGGCCCGTCGCCCACGTGCAGGTGCACGATCCCCGCCTTGCCGCTCATCAGCCCGCCCACGTGCGCGTCGCCCGCGACCCGGAGCAGCTCGTCGAGCGTCGGCTGGCTGCTCCGGTGGTCGCTGATCGCCAGCTCGCCCACGCCGATCACCAGGTCGATCAGCGCGATGTCGAGTCGCACGCTGCCCGTGGCCGTCGTGGGCGGGACGTGGTAGCCGCCGGTGTGACACCAGGCGCTCAGTCCCTGCGCGATGAGCCCCCGCGCCACCGTCACCAGCTCGGCCGTGGTCCGCACCGTGTCGTCGGTGCCGAGCACGCCCACGGCCGTCGTCACGCCGCCCAGCGTGAGCCGGCTCAGCGCGGGCGGCGGCACCCGCGTCTCCGGGCCGGCCTCGCCGCCGCCGCCCGTGAGGTGCACGTGCCCGTCGATGAGTCCCGGGATGACCCGCCGGCCGCCGAGGTCGTGCTCCACCACGTCGAGCGCGCGGTCGAGCGCCGGTACGTCGCGGCCGACCCAGACCACGGTCTCGCCGGCCACGAGGAGATGCCGGCGCCCGAGCGGCGCCGGATCGTACACCTCGGCGTTCCGGAGCAGCGCGATCATCGCGTCCCGCCGGTCATCGGATCACGAGAGCTTGAATCCGCCGACCGCCCCGGTGAGCCGCTCGGCCGCGTCCGCCAGGTGCGACGCCGACGTCGAGATCTCCTCGGTCGACGCGTTGAGCTGCTGGGCCGCCGCGGCGATCTCCTGGGCCGCGGCCGCATAGTCCTCGGTGCCCGCCGAGACCTCGCGCATCCGGCCGGCGATGCCTTCGATGAGTCCGCGGACCTCGCCTGCGGAATCGGAGATCCGGCGGGTCCACACGTCGTTCGCCTCCGCGTCGGCCGCGACGTTGAGCAGTCCCGCCGCCGCCTCGTGCGCCGCGTCCTTGGCCGCGAGACCGCCCTGGCCCAGCCGGAGCAGCCGCTCCCGCGCGGTGCGCACCCGCTCCACCACGACCTGCACCGTCTCGCTCGTCGTCCCGGCCGAGCGCGCCGCCTGGCCGGCCAGCTTCCGCACCTCCTCGGCCACGACGCTGAAGCCCTTGCCCTCCTCGCCCGCGCGGGCGGCCTCGATCGAGGCGTTGAGCGCCAGCATGTGCGTCTGCTTCGCGATCGCCTTCGTCTGGGCGACGAACTTCTCGATCTCCTCGGAGGCTGCCGCGAGCGCCTCGGCCTCGACCGCCGCCGCTTCCACCTCTTCGGCCAGGCGCGCCAGCTCGGCCGTGCTCACGTCCAGCCGCTCGCGGTGCGACCGCGCCAGCCGCGCCAGCGCCCCGTTCCGCTCCGCGGCCTGCGTGGCGCCCACGGCCAGCTCCTGGGCGATCTCGAGGATCTTGCTCGCGTCCTCCGCCGCCGCCCGCACCACCACCGCCTGCTGGTTGGCCCGCTCGGTCAGGTCGCCGGTGGTGCTGGCCACCTCCGTCGTGGAGGCCGTCATCTCCTGGGTGGAGGCGGCGATCTCCTCCGACATGGCCGCCGCCTCGTGCGCGTGCTGGCGGATGGTGCCGACCAGCTCGCGCAGCTTGTCGAGCATCGTCGCGAGCGAGGCCGTGAGCGCGTCGGTACCTGCCTTTCCGCCGCTCGATGAGATGCTGAGATCTCCCTGGGCCACCCGGATCGCCAGGTCGGTGGCCCGGCCGGTCGGCGCGAAGACGCGGTTCAGCAGGGACCGGGTCACGAGCTGCTGGACGACCACGGCCACGGCGAGGAAGATCAGCGTGCCCGTCGCCACGTTGCCGGTCCCACCCGCGGCCCGGCCCAGCAGCACGGCCACCACCGCGCCCAGCAGCAGCACGATGCCGAGGCCGATCAGTTGCAGGCGGAGGGCGAACTTCCGGCGCGCGGGGGCCATAGACGAGTCGGGGCTAGAGTGAGGGGTACGGCAAGGTAGAGAAGGCGCGGGGCGGAGGGAAGCCTGCCGCGGGGGGTCCGGGTCGCCGGAAGCGTCATCCCGAGAGCGACCGCAGCACCTCGATCGCGAGTCGCACCGCGACGCCGGTTAGTCCCGCACCCAGGATTACGACTCCGGCGCACCCTTTCTTGGCCGGACCGCCCGCGGCGCCGCTCGCGGCTGGGGCGGCACCGCCCGCCGCCTCCGCCGGCTTCTGCGGCGCAATGACCCGGCCCGCCAGCGCGCCGGCGAACTCGTCCGCCGTGGCGAACCGCTCGCCCGGATCCTTGGCGAGCGCCCGCACGATGGCCGTCTCCATGTGCTCGGGGATCTGCACCATCGGTCGGAGCGGCCGCGGCGGCCCCATGAAGCGCCGCATCAGCGTGGCCTGGGGGTTCGGCCCCTTGAACGGCGGCTCCCCGGCCAGCATCTCGTACAGCACGCAGGCGAGGGCGAAGATGTCCGTGCGGCCGTCGATCGCCTTGTCGCCGCTGGCCTGCTCGGGGCTCATGTACGTGGGCGTCCCCACGATCATGCCGGTGGCGGTGAGCTTCTCGGCCACCTCGCTCACCGCGCGGGCCACGCCGAAGTCGGCCACCAGCACCTGGTCGCCCGAGAGCAGGATGTTGTCGGGCTTGATGTCCCGGTGGACCACGCCCTGCTTGTGCGCGTAGGCGAGCGCGCTCGCGGCCGAGAGCGTGATCCGGAGCGCCTCCGCCGGGGTGAACTGGTGCTCGCGCTGGAGCCGCTCGTAGACGTTCTCGCCCTCGACGTAGGGCATGGTGAACCAGAGCTGCCCGCCCGGCGTCTCGCCCGAGTCCAGCACGCTGAGGATGTTCGGATGCTGGAGCTTCGCGGCCACGCGAATCTCGCGCTTGAACCGGTCGCCGCCGACGGTGGGGGCGAGCTCGGGGTGCAGCACCTTGAGCGCCACCAGCCGGTCGTTCTGGAGGTCGCGCGCGAGCACGACGCTCGCCATCCCGCCGCGGCCGAGGTCGCGGTCGAGGGCGTAGCGGTCGGCCAGGGCGGTCTGGATCTGGTCGCGGAGGTCGGGCTTCATCATGGGGTACCTGCCGCGAGCCGCTGGAAGCGCGGGTTCGAGCGCAGCGGGTCGAAGGTGGGGTCGATCCGGAGCCACGCGGGGGAGAGATAGTAGGGAATCTTGAGCAGCGGCTCGAGTTGGTCGAGCGCCTTCTCGGGCTCGCCGACCAGCAGGTAAGCCCGCGCGAGCTGATGCTGCATGTAGGCGGCGTTCCCGGCATTCCTGCTGACCGGAAGCATGGCGACCGACCGTTGGGATTCGGCGATGGCATCCGCCTTCCGGCCGAGGTAGGCCAGCGATGTTCCAAAGTACGCGTGCAGCCCGGCATCTCCTGGCGCCGCGCGAATCTGGTCCTCGAGGGCGCTGCGGGCGGAATCGGCGTAGGCCCGGGCGCGCGTCTGGTCGCCGCGCAGGGCGTAGGTGGCGGCCAGCGCCAGACCCCAGGAGCCGCGGTCGTCGTCGAATTGATCCGGCCCTAATCGGAACAGCAGCTCCTGCTGCTCGGCGTCGAGCACCCAGAAGAGGTCGTAGTAGGTCGCGAGGTAGGCCACCAGCGCGGCGGGCTCGATCGGCCTGGGGGCCGCTCGGACGACCGACTGGGCCCCGGCCAGGTCGCCGGTGCCCAGGAAGGACATCACCTTCCATTCGAGTGCCTGCATGTTTCCCGGCTGGAGCGCCAGTGCGCGGTCCGCTGCCTCTCGCGCCTCCGGGTAGCGCCTCATCCACACCAGCTCGTTGCACAGCACGTTTGCGGTGGTGGCCGAGCGCGGGTCGAGCCGCTGGGCCTGCACCAGGTGCGCCAGTGATGCCTCCCAGCGTCCCAGCGCCTGTTCGGCCAGGCCCGTTCCCCGGAGCAGCTCCGCATTGGCGGGCGCCAGCCGCTGTCCCAGCGCATACTCCTCCAGTGCGCGCACGTTGTCCTGGTCGTTCCGGCGGTAGAAGTCGCCCAGGGCGAGATGGCCTTCCGGACGGTTGGGGGCGAGCGCCAGCGCGCGCTCGGCGGCCAGGCGCGAGCGGGCGGCGACCGCGGGCGACGGCGCGGCGGAGCCGTTCAGCAACGACGCGGCCTGCGACAACCGCGCCCATGCCGTCGCGAACGCGGTGTCGAGCGCCACGGCCTGCTCGAAGTAACCCAGGGCCTGGCGCAGCGAGACCGGATTGGCGCCGAGGCTGTAGGCCTCGACGCCCTTCAGGTAGGCGTCGTACGCCGCGAGATTTCGGGTCGGTTTCTCCGCCAGCTGCTGCTGCGCGCCGCCGCCGAGCGCCACGTCCAGCGCCTGCGCCACCCGTCCTGCAATATCGGCTTGCACCTGGAACACGTCGGTCAGCGACGCGTCGAACGGCTGCTGCCATCGGGTGGTGGGCGGTGCGCCGCTCGCCACCTGCACCAGCTCGGGGCTCACCCGCACCCGACTCTGGCCCCCTGCGCCCTTTTCCCAACGGATCTTGCCGATCAGGAGGTACTGCACGCCCAGCTCCTGCGCGATCTGCTGCGGCGACTTGGTCGAGCGCTTGTACTGTCCGGCGCTGCTGCCCGCGATGACCTGCAGCCCGGGCAGCGTGGCCAGCTTGCCGCGCACCTCGTCGGTGATGCCGTCGGCGAAGTACTCGTCGCCGGCGTCGCCCAGGTTTTCGAAGGGAAGGACGGCGAGCAGCTTGGCGGTGCCGGGCCCGGTCGGCTCGGCGCCGCCGTGAGAGCGGAGCCAACCGAACAGCACGCCGAGGCCGAGCAGGAAGCCGAGGCCGAGGGCGAGCGCGGCGGGGCGGTGCAGAAGAGACGACCGTCGTGCCGGGATGGCGACCGTGGGCGCCACTACCGGCGGGCGTGGCGGTTCCTCCGCTGCCGGGCGCACCGGCGTCGCCGCGGCCGCCGTCGCCGGATCCAGCGCCCGCGCGAGCTCCGCCGCCGTGGCGAACCGGTCTGCCGGCGCCCTGGCCAGCGCCCGCGCCACCGCCTGCGCCACCGCGTCCGGCACCGTCTCGCGCAGCTGCTGCAGCGGCCGCGGCGTCTCGGTGATGCGCCGCGCGATCATCGCCTGGGCCGTCGGCGCCGAGAACGGCGTCTCCCCCGCGAGCATCTCGTACAGCACCGTGCCCAGGCTGTAGATGTCGGTCCGGGCGTCGAGATTCTTGTCGCCGACCGACTGCTCGGGACTCATGTAGGCCGGCGTCCCGACCGACATCCCGGTCTCGGTGAGCTGCGGACCGTCTCCGCGGTCGAGCGCCCGGGCGATCCCGAAGTCCGCCACCAGCGCCTGCCCGTCCACCAGCAGGATGTTCTCCGGCTTGATGTCCCGGTGCACGACGCCCTGCCGGTGGGCGAAGTCGAGCGCCAGCGCCGCCTCGCGGGTGAGCCGGACGGCGTCGGCCACCGGGAGCTGCCGCTCGCGCGTCAGCCGGTCGCGCAGCGACTCGCCTTCGATATAAGGCATGGTGAACCAGAGATGCCCGGCGGACTCCCCCGAGTCGAGCACGGTCATGATGTGCGGGTGCTGCAGGCGGGCGGCCAGCTTGATCTCGCGCAGGAACCGCTCGGGCCCGAGCGATGCGGCGAGCTCGGGATGGAGCACCTTGAGCGCGACCGGCCGCTCGTGCTGGAGGTCCTGCGCCAGGTACACGGTCGCCATGCCGCCCCGGCCGAGCTCGCGCTCGAGCGTGTAGCGGTCGGCGAGCGCCGACTGGAGCGCAGGCCTCGGCTCGGTCACGCTACTTCCCGACCGGCTTGAACGAGAACTTCTGCCCGCCCACCGACGCCTCGTACATCAGCCCGCCTTTCGCCATCGTGACGATGGCGACGCCGTTCCGGTACGCCAGGTCGGCCGACGCCCGCGCCGTGAGCGCGACCGCCGACGCCTGCGCGTCGAACTTGAGGTGGCCCAGCTTGAAGTTCTCCAGCGCCTGCGAGGTCTGGAAGAACACGATCTCGCTGTACGCCTGGCCCCCGAACTGGAAGCCGAAGCTCACCTGGGTCAAGGTCGACTTGCCGATCAGCTTGCCGCCCTCGTACACCCAGCCCTTCCCCCGCGCGCCGCCGAGGCCGATGCCGCCCTTGCCGACGGTGGGGAAGACGACGTAACCCACGGCGTCGGCGAAGATCTTGGCCATGCCGGGATCCTTCTGCTTGAACTTCTCGATCACCGGCGGCACGTCCTCTTGGGCCACCGCGGGGCTGGTGGGCAGGAGGAGCACTAGGACGGCTGCGGCCAGAACGTACGTCATCCTGCGAAGCGCTCGACCGCAGGTCATCATGTTCCCTCCTCCATCTTCTGAAACCGCGCATTCTTCCGCAGCGGATCGAACGTCGGGTCGATCCGGATCCACCCGGGCGAGAGATAGTACGGGATCCGGAGCAGCTCCTCGAGCCGGTCGAGCGCCTTGTCGTAGGCGCCCGTGAGAATGTAGATCCGGACGAGCTGGTGCTGGTTGTACGCACCGCTGTAGGCATCCTTGCCGATGGGAAGCATGGCCACGCCCTTCTCGCCCATCTTCTCCGCCTCCGCCTTCCGGCCGAGATAGGCGAGCGTCACGCCGAGCAGGACGTGGCGCTGCGCATCGTTCGGGCTCGCCTGGAGCTGCGCCTCGAACGCGACCCGCGCCGAGTCGGCATAGGCCCGGGCCGAGGCGAAGTCGCCCCGCAAGGCGTAGGACTCGGCCATCACCTCGCCCCAGTTGCCCCGGTCGTCGTCGAAAGCGCTCGGCCGGAGCCGGAGGAGCAGCCGCTGCTGGGCATCGTCGAGCAGCCAGTACAGATCCCAGTAGCTCGCGATGTACCCGACCAGGTCCGTCGGCTGGATGTCCGGGGGCGTCTC
>DASSYY010000210.1:0-2274 GCA_035703025.1 Gemmatimonadales bacterium
CGCCGCGCTTCCTTGTCCTGCTGCTGCTCGCGCTGCCGGTCTCGGCTGTCGCGCAGGCTCCGACGGCCGCGCCGGCGGCACTCGCCGATGCCCGGCGGGGCATCGACGATGGCAACGCCGCCTACAAGGCGGCGTTCCTCCGGGCCGATGCGGAGGCACTCGCACAGGTATACGATCCCGATGGCGCCCGGCTCAACGAGGGGGGTGTGACCGTACGGGGGCGGGCCGCCATCGCCGCCGACGTGGCTGCCTTCGTGGGCCAGGTCGGGCCCGTCAGGGTGACGATCGAGACGGCCGCCGTCTGGCTGGTGGACGATCTTGCGTGGGAGACCGGCGCCTGGTCCTATACCTTTCAGCCCAAGGGAAAGCCCGAGCAGCGGCTGGGGGGGCGCTACGTGACCGTCTGGCGGCGACAGCCCGACGGAAGCTGGCGGATCTGGCGCGATCTGGGCGTGCCGGGGACCTAGCCTTCACTTCACGAGGATGGACGAGTGAGCATCGAGATACGCATTCTGGCGTCCGGCGACGAAACCGTGCTCGCGAGCGTGGCCCCCGGCGTGTTCGACCACGAAGTGGATCCGGCCCTGACCGCGGAATTCCTGCGCGATCCCCGCCACCACCTGGCCGTGGCGCTCGACGGCGCAACCGTGGTCGGATTCGCCTCCGCGGTGGACTACGTCCACCCGGACAAGCCGAGGGAGCTCTGGATCAACGAGGTGGGCGTCGCGCCGTCGCACCAGCGCCAGGGCCTGGGCCAACGGCTGCTGCGTGCCGTGCTCGAGCTGGGCGGCCGGCTCGGCTGCCGCGATGCGTGGGTGTTGACGAGTCCCGCCAACGGACCGGCCGTCCGGCTCTACGAGGCGGCCGGCGGCACCGATATGGCCGACCCGCCCATGATGTTCACGTTCCGGCTGCCGGCCGCTCCTCGGGATGGCGCCTGAGCCAGGCCTGCACGTAGGGACAGGTAGCGATCACCCGGAGCCGGTGCTCGCGGGCGTAGGCCAGTGCGGCGCGCACGAGCTCGTCGCCCACGCCTTTCCCCTGGCCCGATGGCGGCACCTCGGTATGCTGCAGGTCGAGGATGTCGTCGCCGAACGGGGCGTAGACCAGCCGGGCGTCCCCGTCGGGGAGGGAGATGACGAAACGGGAGCCTTCGGGATCGTGCTGAACGGTCATGCGGTCTCGGGTGGCAGCCACAGGGAGAATAGCGACATGGCGGGCGAAAGGATTGCCGGGTTCACCCTGGACCACGTCGAGCTGTTCGTGCCCGATCGCGGCGAGGCCGCCGCGTGGTATGGCACGGTGCTGGGATGCGAACGGGTGCGCGGCGCGGAGCGGTGGGCGGAGGACCGGACCGGTCCGCTCATGATCTCGCCCGACGGCGGCCGCACCAAGCTGGCGCTGTTCGAGGGCGAGCCACAGGGCGCCCGGCCGACGGCGGGCTTCCATCGCGTGGCGTTCCGGCTGCCGGCGGGCGAGTGGTCCCGCTTCGCTGCGTCGCTGCTCGAGCAGGGCATCCCCACGCGGGTGGTCGACCACGGCACGGCGCTCTCAGTGTATTTCAACGATCCCTGGGGCCACCACCTGGAGGTCACCACCTACGACGCGGACGAGGTGCGTCGGTCGACGCACTGAGGAGTCGGCAGGGCGCTCCACTATTGCGGGCGTCAGCTGTCGCGGCGGCTCGCGTCGCCCCGGGTGAGGAGCCGCTCCGTGAAATCCAGGCGCTCGTTGGTCTCACCGAGCTGAGCCTTCAGCCGGCCGATCTCGTCTTCCAACGCCTCCAGCTGGGCCTCGCACTCCGGATCGCGCGTGTCGCCGGCGATGCGCCGCGCGATCGCCTCCCCGATCCGGGAGCGCGACAGCAGCAGCAGGCCGCCGATGGTGATGGCCGAGAGCGGAATCATGATGCCCAGGACGCCGGCCACGCCTTGCAGGATGTCGTGATCCATGGCTTGGCAGACGAGGCCGGGCGTGCAAATGTTTCATTCAGGGACACCGAGGAGAGGGACATGGCGGGTCAAGGGTCGACCGGGAACGTGATCGCGGCGCTCGCGAGTTTCTTCGTTCCCGGCCTCGGACAGCTGCTGCAGGGCCGCCTCGGAATGGCGCTGGTCCAGTTCTGCCTGGCGGCGGCGCTCTGGTTCATCCTGATGGGCTGGATCATCCACTTATGGTCCATTCTCGACGCCGCGATGTGGAAGCCGAACACCGGCTGACCGCTGGGCGCGGCTCGCGCCGTGCCGACATCGCATGCATCTTGGGGCTGGAGGC
>DASSYY010000257.1:0-4315 GCA_035703025.1 Gemmatimonadales bacterium
TCGGGCGACTGGTTC
Source organism: Gemmatimonadales bacterium (assembly GCA_035703025.1). Classification (GTDB taxonomy): domain Bacteria; phylum Gemmatimonadota; class Gemmatimonadetes; order Gemmatimonadales; family GWC2-71-9; genus CAVVWJ01. The sequence goes on from DASSYY010000257.1 coordinate 16, forward strand.
GGCACGTACTTCCAGATCATCGGCGCGCCGGGCTTGGCGAGATCGAGCGCGTACACGATGTTCGGGAAGGACGTGTTGACGTACATCACGTTGCCGACCACGAGCGGGTTGCCCTCGTGCCCGCGCAGCGTGCCCGTCGAGAACGACCAGATCGGCCGCAGCTCGCCGACGTTGGCCGTCGTGATCTGCTTGAGCGGGCTGAAGCGCTGCATGCCGAGATCCCGGCCGGTCGCATACCAGTCGCCCTCTTTCGCGCCCAGGGTCCAAGCCCCCGAGCGAGCCTCCTGGGCGCTGGCCGGCGCCAGGCCCACGATTGCTCCGGCCAGCAGCCCGGCCAGCCAACTGTAAGTCCGTCGGTGCATAACTGTGTCTCCGGGGTGAAGGGGTGCCTGCAACTGCTGCCTGCTCTACTGCAACCAATTCAGGAAGCGCCCGACACCGTCAGGCCGAGCGAGCCGCGCTCGCCGGAAGGCGGGTGGCGTTGGTGACGTAGTTGATGAACGTGTTCAGGGCGACGTGCCCGATGATCTCGACGATCTGCCCATCCGTGTAGCCGGCCTCGCGGACCAATCGAAGCTCGTCGTCGCTCACGTGCCCGCGGGACCACACGAGCGCGCGCGCGAAGCGCAGGCCGGCCTCGATCTTGGGCGTGCTGCTCCGTCCACGCCGGCTGGATCGGATGTCGGCTTCGCTGACCCCGACCACGCGCGCCGAGGCTTCATGCTCGGCCAGGCCGTACTCGCAGTCCGTGATCTCGCTGACGAGCAGGGCGATCTGCTCCGAGAAGCGCGCGGGAAGGCCACCGCTGCGCAGCGCCCCGAAGAAGGACAGGTAGCCGCGGAGGGCGTTGCTCGAGTGCGCCACCAGCAGGACGGATGGCGGGATGTGGCCCATGCGCTGCTCGAGGCGTGTCAGGAGCAGCTTGGTGATGCCCAGGGCCTTGGCCGGATCGAGTGGCGGGACGGGGGTGTCCATATACTGGCGGATGATTAGGCCGAGATGGTCGGGGCGGCGCCGGCGCTATCGCAACGGCTGTCAAGTATCGCTATAGTGTGGCGGTCACCGGAGCCGAGCGCCAACACAATTTTGTGGTTGCCCCACCACGGAGACTGGTAGCTTGGAGCTTCGACACCTGCGGTGTGCCGTGGCCGTCGCGGAGGAGGGCAGCTTCACCCGGGCGGCCACCCGGCTGCATCTCGTCCAGCAGGCGCTGTCGCAGCAGATCGCCGACCTGGAACGCGAGTTGGGCGTGCGCCTCTTCGAGCGCTCGGCCCGCGGCACCCGGCTGACGCCGGCGGGGGTGGTCTTCGTCGAGGAGGCGCGCGCCATGCTGGCGCACGTCGAGCGCACCATCGGGCGGGTCCGGAGCGGCGCGGCGGCGGCTCACCCCGCGCTCAGGGTAGCGGCGGGCCGCTCGTTCCATTCGGTGCACCAGATCGTGGCCGATACCATCGGGCAGTACCACGCGGTGGAGCCGGCCGTCGAGGTCGACCTGGTCGAATTGCCGACGCCGGCGCAGGCGGAGGCGCTCCTGAAGGGCCACGTCGACGTGGCGTTCGCGCACAGTCTGCCGGAGACCGCGGAGGTCGCGGGTGAGCTGGTGTGGCAGGAACCGTGGAATGCGGTGCTGCTTCCCGCTCACCATCGGCTGGCCCGGCAGCAGCCGCTCTGGCTGCGGGACCTGGCGGAGTTGCCCATGCTCGCGCTCCCGGGTGAGCTCGATCCGGCCCTGACGGAGCGGGTCGTGGCCGCCCTGGCCGACCGCGGTCTCACCCCGACGATCGCCCCCGTCCACCTTGCGGGCTTCGCCGAGCTTGCGGTCAAGTGGGTGGCCGACGGCCTCGGCTGGTGCCTCATGGTCCCGTCCGCCCGGGACGAATTCAGGGGCGCCTCCGGCGTCGTCTTCCGGTGCTTCGCCGACGAGCCGTTCTCGCGTTTGGGCCTCTGGATGCTCTGGCGCCGGGACGATCCCTCGCTGCTGGTGCAGCGATTCCTGGCCGCCGCGCGGGCCGTGCGGCAGGTGCGGGATGCGGAGAGCCGGCTCGTGTCCCCCGGCGGCGACGTCGAAGCCGCCGTCCGTGATCCGAGACTCAGCCGGTAACCGGGCCGACGAGCTTGAGGATGTTTTCCAGGGTCGGCTGCAGATCGGCCAGCAGCGCGTCGAGCACCGCCGCGGTCCCGAGATCCACGACGCCGTATCCGCGCAGGCCGTGCGACCCGGCATCGAACAGATCGAGCAGGCACTGCGAAACCTCCTCACGCACGAGCGTGCGCCTGGAGGTCGCGGCCGGCGACAACTCGAGTCGTTGCACGATGGTCTCGAGCTGCCGGCGGAGGAGTCGAATCTGCGGTCGTGCTCGCCGGGCGAACGACGCCGGCAGATCGTCGGTCTCCGGTGTCAGGAGGGTCGCTGCGGGGGAGGTGCCGTGCGAGGCGCGCTCGAGATCGCACAGCGCGCCTTCCACTTCTTGAAGGAAAACGACCACGTGCCGCCGCTGGCGCTCGGACAGCAGCAGTTCATTGCGGGATAGGTGCGGGGCGGGCTCGGACAATGGTAACGGCTCGGGGTGAGCTCCTTCACCCATGCTCTTCAAAGCCAGTGTAGCGCGCGAAGGAGAGGAGGTCAAGCAGCGACTCGCACCTTGAAGGGACGTTCACGGGCCCTTCATCGCCGTCTCAAGCCGGTTGCCTAGTGTCCTGCCATGTCGAAGATCCGGGTCGCGTACTTCTCGATGGAGATCGGCCTGGATTCGGCCATGCCGACCTACGCGGGCGGGCTCGGCGTGCTCGCCGGCGACCTCCTGCGCGCGGCGGCCGACGTCGGCGCCCCGGTCGCCGGGGTCACGCTCCTCCACCGCCAGGGCTACTTCCGGCAGCGGCTCGGGCCCGACGGAACCCAGACGGAGCTGCCCGCCGCCTGGCGCCCCGAGGACCGGCTCGAGCCGCTCCCGCCGCGGGCCACCGTCACCATCGAGGGCCGGCCGGTGCTCGTCCGCGCCTGGCGCTCCGTCCTTCGGAGCGAGCCGGGCCATGAAGTGCCGGTCTACTTCCTCGACACCCAGCTCCCCGAGAACGCCGCCTGGGACCGGGCGCTCACCGACCGTCTGTACGGCGGCGACGACCGCTATCGCCTGTGCCAGGAGGCGGTACTGGGCCTGGGTGGTGCCGGGATCCTGCACGCCCTCGGCCACGTGAACGTTCGGACGTACCACATGAACGAAGGCCACTCGGCCCTGCTCGCGCTGGGACTGCTGGAGGAGCGGATGGGCACCCGCGGCCTCGCCGCGGCCGGCGAGGCCGACCTGGCCGCCGTTCGGGACCTCTGTGTGTTCACGACCCATACCCCGGTGCCGGCCGGCCTCGATCGCTTCCCCATGGACCTCGTCACCGGCGTCCTCGGCCCCGACCGGGCGGCCGCGCTCGAGAACCTGGGTTGCTGTACCGGGGAGTCCCCCAGTCGGCTCAACATGACCTTCCTGGCGCTGTTCTGCTCCCGCTACATCAACGGCGTGTCCATGCGCCACGACGAGGTCTCGGAGAGCATGTTCCCCCGCTACCCGATCAACGCGATCACCAACGGCGTGCACGCGGCGACGTGGACGGCGCCGCCCTTTCAGGCGCTGTTCGACCGGCACGTTCCGGAGTGGCGGCATGACAACCTCTATCTGCGGTATGCGATCGACCTGCCGGTCGAGGAGGTCCGGACGGCCCACCGCGAGGCGAAGGCGGCCCTGCTCGCGGAGGTGAAGCGCCGCACCGGCCGGGGCCTCGACCCGGAGCGGCTCACCCTCGGCTTCGCCCGCCGCGCGGCCGGCTACAAGCGGGCCGACCTGATCTTCGCCGACCTCGAGCGCCTGCGCCGCATCTCCCGCAGCGCCGGGAGGGTGCAGGTCGTCTTCGCCGGGAAGGCCCATCCCCGGGACGAGGGCGGCAAGGAGGTCATCCGCCGCGTGTTCGAGGCGGCGGCGGCCCTGGGCGACGAGCTGCCGGTGGTCTATCTGGAGGAATACGACATGGACCTCGCCCGGCTGCTGTGCGCCGGCTCGGACGTGTGGCTCAACACGCCGCTCAAGCCCCATGAGGCCTCGGGCACCAGCGGCATGAAGGCGGCGCTCAACGGCGTGCCGAGTCTGAGCGTGCTGGACGGGTGGTGGATCGAAGGGCACGTGGAGGGCGTGACCGGGTGGGCGATCGGCGGGCGGGAGCCGGAAAGTGATCCCGCCGAGGAGGTCGCCGCGTTCTACGACAAGCTGGAGCGGGTGGTGATTCCCACTTTCTACGGGCCGCCGGTGCTGTTCGA
>DASSYY010000332.1:0-6329 GCA_035703025.1 Gemmatimonadales bacterium
CAGCGAGTCGCCCTGGATCTCGAAGCCGGTCACGTCCGAGGCCATGCCGGCGCCCAGCTTCGCGGCGACGCGTGGCGCGAGATCACGCCCTTCGGCCGACGCGGAGAAGAACGCCGCGCGATACTGGCCTGCCTGGATCCGCGCTGCGGCCGTGGCGGCCGCCACGTCGGGATTGTAGCGCTCGAGTCCCGCATGCTCGACCACGACGATGACGTCCGCGCCGTAGCGACCGAGGGCCTCCGCCTTCGAGGCGATGCCCGGTGCGCCGAGCACCAGCGCGTGCACCTCGCCACCGCCGGAGGCGTCGGCTGCCTGCCGGGCCGCTGTCACCGTCTCGAGCGCCACCTTGCGGAGCTCTCCACCACGCGTCTCCGCGAACGCGAAGGTCGTGGCCATCACAGCACCTTCGCTTCGGTCCGGAGCCGCCGCACCAGTTCCGCCACCGCCTCGGATCCCTCGCCCATGAACCGCGGGCCCGAGCGCTCGGGCGGGAGCGCCATCGCCTCGACGGTCACGCGAGGTTGGCCGAGCGTGGCGGCCCTGGTCTCGAGGGGTTTCTTCTTGGCGGCCATGATCCCCTTGAGCGTCGCGAGACGCGGCCGCGCGATTCCCTCGTCGATGGTCAGCACCGCCGGGAGCGGGAACTGCACGGTCTCGGCGGCACCCTCCAGATCCCGCCGCGCGGTTCCCTGCCCGCCGGCGATCTCGAGATGCGAGATGGCCGTGACGCAGGGCAGGCCGAGCAGCTCCGCGACCATCGGTCCCACGGTGCCGCTCGCGGTGTCCGTGGCCATCCGACCGAACAGGATGAGATCGTACCCACCGCCCTCGAGCTCGGCCGCGAGGGCCCTGGCTATGAGCATGCCGTCCACTGGCATGTCCTCCGCCTTGAGCTGCACGGCACGCGAGGCACCCATCGACAGCCCCTTCCTGAGGGTCTCCTGCACCCCGTCGGGCCCCAGACAGACGAGCACGACCTCCCCCGGCCCCTGCCGCTCTACCAGTTGCAGCGCGACCTCGAGTGCGTACCCGTCGAAGTCGCTCATGTCATACTTGAGTCCTGCCTGGTCGAGCGACTTCCGGTCCGCCGCGATGGAGAATCGCAGCTCCATGTCCGGCACCCGCTTCATGCAGACGGCGATCTTCAACGCACGCTCCCTGAGAAAGTGCTCGTCCGGCGCCTGAAAACTGGCGGCAAACCTAGTCGCTCCCTCCAACACATGCCAGCCGCGCGCGGCGCTGACGCCGCGCACCTCTTCGCGGGGTAGTCACGCCCCTCAGCGCGTCCCCGCCACTCGCCGGTCGAGCCCCGCCCGGGGCACCCGCCGACGGTCGTGACCGGAGCGCGGCGTCCAGTCCTCGTCGAACGGGACCGGCCGCGATGCCGCCGGCGTCGCCGGAGCCGGGCTCATCACCGCGTGCCCTCCAGCGTGCGACGGCTCCCCCACCGAGCCGGCCGAGCGATCGAGCCGCGGCCCGACGTGATCTCTGCGGCGTCCCATCCGGTCGAGGATCTCGGCCGCGCGGTCACGCCCGCCGAGCCCGAACGCCAGTCCGGCCGCCAGGGCCAGCGCGCCGACGACCCCGACCAGCAGCGTATTGATCAGCTCCGTCGCGATCCCGACCTGGTTCACGGCCACCACGATCGTGAAGGCCCAGACCGCCACCCGTGTGACCATCGCCAAGGCGTCCGGGTTGCTGAAGCCCGCCCCGGCGGTGGCGCCCCGCGCCAGCCGGGCGAGCGCCTTGGCGGCGAGGCCGCCCACCACCAGCACCACGAGGGCGACCACGAGGTTGGGCAGCCAGAGGAGGAGCTGCTGCAGCACCCCCGAGACCGCCGGCAGGCCGAGCAGGTCGAAAGCGACGACCAGAGTGATCAGGCGGACGAACCACTTCGCGACACCCGCGATGAACCAGGACGCGTCCTGCCGTACGCCCATGTTGCGTACGAAGTCCGCGAAGCCCGAGCGTCGCGCCAGATCGTTGAACTTGACGGCGTGCAGCAGCGCGGCCACGCCCTTGGCGAGCAGCGTAGAGAGAATCCACCCGACCAGCAGGACGAGGACGCAGCCGAGCAGACGGGGAAGAGTGGACAGGAAGGTATTGACGGCGCCCGCGAACGAGGCGCGGATGGCCTCGCCCATGGTGCGCACGGGAGCCGCGATGGTCGTGCCCTGCATATGGCCTCCGCCGCCGTGTATGTGTCAGTGGGGAAAACTCATAATGGGGCGTGCGCCACACCCGGGCGGTGAGCCCGGTCACGTTTCCCCGATGTGGCCGTCGCCACGGCTCAGCCTCCGAACCCTCGCCGCACCACCACCTTGACGGCCCGGGCGCCGAGCGGCGTGAGGAAGCGCTCGAGCGCGCCGGTCCGCCGGTTCTCGTTGAAGGTGCCGAAGATGGCGGCGTGAGAGTCGAAGACGTTCGTCACCACGGCGGACAGCTCCCAGTTGCCGCGGGTGAGCCCGGCCCGCACGGACGTCGTGAAGTAGCCGTCGAGCGGTGTCGTCTCGTTGGCCTCGTCGCCGCGGAGCCACTGGTGCCCGGTGTAGCGCAGGTCGAGACCGAGATCTACGCCCGCGGGCAGCTTGACGAGGCCTCCGGCCTTCACCTGGTGTGCCGGCACCAGGGGGAGCCGGTCGCCCACCGCGACGGCGTTGGGGCCGGCAAGCGACGATCCCGCAAACGCGTCGTCGGCCCGCAGGCTGAAGATGTCGGCCGGATCGCGATAGGTCGCACGGGTGAAGGCGTAGTTGGCGTAGAGCGACACGGCTTCGCTGGGAAGCACCTGCACGCCCAGCTCGACGCCTTCACGCCGCGTATCGCCGATGTTGGTGAAGAAGCCCTCGAACACGGCGTTGGCGGACTGGATGAAGGAGATGTCGTCGTGTACGTCGGTGCGGTACACCGACGCGGTGACGATGGCCGGCCCGCGCACCACCTGCACGCCGGTCTCGTACGTCGTCGAGATCACGGGGTCGAGCGGCGGGTCGTCGCCCAGCGCGAAGGGCAGCGGGCACGCGGCCGTCTCGTCGGCACAGGCCAGCTCGAGCACCGCCGGGGCGCGGAAGCTCCGGCCCACGGAGCCGTAGGCGCTGGCGCCGTTGCCGAGGTCGACGCTCGCGCCGCCGCGAGGGCTCAGCCGCTGGAAGCTGTTGGTCGTGTCCGCGGCGGGATCCAGCTCGTCCTCGAACGGAATGCGGATGTAGTCGTAGCGGAAGCCGCCGGAGAGGGTGACCCGACCCAGCCGGTAGTCGCCCAGCGCGTACCCGGCCACGTCCCAGCTCGGGCTCCGGACGTCGGTCGTGAGCGTCTGGTCGCCGGCATCGGCGGGATTTTCGGTGAAGAGCCGGATGTGCACCCGGTTGGCCGATGCGTCGGCACCGGTCCGGAGCGAGAACTCCCCGCGCCCGAGCGGAACGGTCCAGCGCCAGTCGAGGTTGGCGCCGACGGTGCCGTTGGTGGTGAGCGAGCGGACGTTGTCGTCCGGCGCCTGGTTGACGTTGAACCGCTCGGCGTGCGACCGGCGCACGTAGGTGGTGAAGGTCCCGAGACCCTTCCCGATGGGCGCGTAGCCCGACACGGTGCCCTGCAGCAGGTTGAGGTCCTCGAAGTCGCCGACGGTGAAGTTGGTCTCGGGCGCACCGTCGAAGATGCTCTCGGGCAGCGAGCCCGCCGTCTCCGCGCGCGACTTGGCGCCGAACGCCTGGACGCTGATGCCGCGGCGCTCGCCCCGGTGGCCGAGGTTGAAGAAGCCGTTGTAGTTGTCGGCGCCGGTGGCCTTGCGCCAGCCGTCCTCGCGCTCGTACCCCCCGGCCACGTAGTAGTCGGTCTTGCCCGCCGTCACGCCCGAGAGCGAGCCCTCGGCCGAGGCGGCGCCATAGGAGCCGCCGGACAGCTCGAGCTCTCCTTCGAGCGGACCGGTCCCGCGGCGGGTGATCAGGTTGATGGCGCCGCCGAGCGAGTTGGCGCCGAGCAGCGAGCCCGAGCCGCTCAGCAGCTCGACCCGTCGCACATGCTCCATCGGGAGCAGGTCGAAATTCACCTCCGCCGCGTCGGGCTCGTTCTGCCGCACGCCGTCGAGGAAGACCGACACGCCGGGCGGCAGCCCCACGACTGGGCCGACGTTGAAGCCGCGGGTGCTCAGGTTGAGCTTGTAGGCGCTCCCGAGGTCGTCATAGAGCGAGATGCCGGGCTGGGTCGCGAGCGCGTCGGCCAGGAGGCGGGGCTCCCAGGCGTCGATGGCCTCGCCGGTGACGGTCGAGATCCGCGCCGGAATCCCCGAGCCGATTGCCGGTCCCGCCGTCGGGGCGATCGACCCCACGACCTCGATCTCCTCGAGCTTGACCGCCGCGGTATCGCGCCGGGTGGAGTCGGCCACCTGTGCCCGGAGTGCCATCGGGCCCGCGGCGGTAAGCCACAGCACGAGCGACGCGAGCCGGCGCGTTCGGATCATCGGCGATCTGCCTCGAGCAAGGGAGGGACGAGCCTCAGCGGAGGGGGAAGCGCGCCGGCGCACCGGCGCCGGGCGCGCGCTGCCGCTCGTAGATGGCGGCCATCAGCACGCGATCCGGGGGCACGCCGATCACCAGCAGTCCGTCGTCGGCGGGGCCGCCGCCGTCGAAGTCGACGCAACACTGGTCGCGGGTCACCAGCCCGGCCACACCGGCTTCGGCCAGCGCCGGGGGCCCGCCGCGGTCGAGCCGCACGAGGTCGGCGGCCGTGAATCCGCCCGAGCGGTCCAGGTCCTCGTAGATCCAGAGCCGCCGCACTTCGGCGTTCCGCCGGGCCACCACGCGGATGCCGTCGTCCGCCGCGCCGCCGCCGTCGAGGTCGTAGCAGCAGCGGTCGATGGTGACGGGCGCCTGGGGCCGGAGCGAGGGGAGGGCGAGCGCCACGGCGCCGAGGCCGGCCGCGAGCAGCGCCCCCGCGGCGAGCCCTCGTCCCCGCGCCCGCGGAGTGGCCCGCGGCAGCTCGCCCCGGTCGGCCCGCCCGGCGATTTCGGCCCCGAGCGACGCCCGCGGCTCGAGCCGGACCCTCCGGAGGGCGCGATCGAGATCGCCCAGGTCGTCCGGCAGCTCGCTCACGGGGCCAGCTCGCTCCGGAGACGGGTGAGCGCGCGCCAGAGCCGCGTCCGCGCGGCCGGCTCGGCCACGCCCAGGATCTCCGCCACCTCACGCGTCTCGAGCCCGCTGCCGTAGCGAAGGCCGATGATCTCCCGGTCGCGCGCGCCCAGCCGGGCCACGGCGGCCAGCAGGCGCCCGACCTCCTCCTCCCAGAGCAGCCGCTCCTCGGGTGAGGGCGCATCGGAGTGGAGATCTCGCAGGGCGCCGAGGGGCACCTGGCGGCGCCGCCGCTCGCGGCGGACGTGATCGAGCAGCGCGTTCCGCGCGATCCGGAGGAGCCAGGTCCGCGCCGAGGCGCGGGCGGGATCGAAGCGGTCCTCCGCCCGGACGGCGCGCAGGAAGACGTCGGCGGTCAGGTCCTCCGCCTCGTCGGCGGAGGTCAGGTGGAATCGCAGGTACCCGTAGACCGCGCGGCCGTGGGCCTCGTACCACGCCCGACAGCCCGACTCGGGAGCGGCGGCCTGGCTGCGGGCTGGGAGGTGGAGATCGGCGCGAGCGGACATATCCCTCCATATACGACGGCGCCCCCCGAACGTCACACCGGGGGGCGCCGAGCCAGGAGCTGACCCTACCGTCGGCCGATGTCCGCCTCGGGGCGAGACCGATTGCCCTCCAGCCAGCCGACCACTTTCTCCTGCACGTCGACCGGGCCGTCGGCGCCGTCGACGGGAAAGCTCGTCACGGGCGCCCCGTCCCGCACCACCTGCCAGACCGCGCCCGGCTCGCCGGACGAACCGTCATGCTTCCGCACCGCCTCGTACTGCCGCCCGCGCCACGTCACCGTCACCCGATCCGTCATCGCCGCTCCTGGTTGAGGTCGAAGTCGACCTCACGGTCGCGGCTCGGACGGGGCGAGGCCGTGACGACGGTCACCCGAAGGCGGGAAGTCCCGTGATCGCCTGCCCCACGATCAGCGAGTGCATGTCGTGCGTGCCCTCGTAGGTATAGACCGACTCGAGGTTGGCCATGTGCCGCATCGAGTGGTACTCGACCAGGATGCCGTTGGCCCCGAGCAACCGCCGCGCCTCCCGGGCCGCCTCGCAGGCCATGTTGACGTTGTTGCGCTTGCAGAGCGACACCTGGTCGGGCGTCATGGTGCCCGCGTCCTTGAGCCGGCCGAGCTGCAGGGTCATGAACTGCGCCTTGGTGATCTCGGTCAGCATGTCCACCAGCCGCACCTGCTGGATCTGGGTGCCGGCGATC
>DASSYY010000003.1:0-12335 GCA_035703025.1 Gemmatimonadales bacterium
GCTGGGCCGCGAGCCGGTTGAGCCGGGCCTCGGCGATCTCGGTCAGCTTGAGATCGGTGGCCTTCTCTTCGGCGAGCGTCTGCTCGAGCACGCCCGCGCAGTCGTCCCGCCCGAGCTCCCGCGCCCAGGCAATCAGCGTCCCGTAGCGGGCGATCTCGTAGTGCTCGACGGCCTGGGCCGCGGCGGCCGCGGCGGCATCGATGACGTCGGCGTCCTTGGAGTCACCCAGGATCTCGTTGGCCTCCTCCAGGATCCCGTCGATCGCGGGGCAGGTGACCGCCTTGGGCGACTCCCCGTGCATCTGGAAGACCTGCTCCAGCCGCTTGATCTGGTTCCTGGTCTCGCCCAGGTGCTTCTCGAAGCCCTGCTTGAGCTCCGGGGTCGTGACCTTCGAGATCATCTTGGGGAGGGCCTTCGTGATCTGCTGCTCGGCGTAGTAGATGTCCTGCAGGGTGTGGACGAAGAGGTCGTCCAGTGACTTGATCGGCTTGGTTAGCAAACCCATGGTCATTGTCTCCAGGTTCAGGCGGCGTTCTGCCTCACGACAGCACGCCTGGTTGTTGCGAGGGTGCATTGTGGCCCCTCGCCGACCCCGGAACCGTGATCGCGGTCACCCAATCGCGACCGAATCGGAGAGCGGGCGGTCACGCCCTGCGCTAGACTACAACATGCGTCCGAGATTCTTCGCGACATCCGCCAAGTGGCGCGAATGGCTGGAGCGCCACCACCGCTCGGCCCGCGAGCTGTGGGTCGGCTTCCACAAGCGGGGCACCGGAAGGCCGAGCATGACCTGGCCCGAATCGGTGGACCAGGCGCTCTGCTTCGGCTGGATCGACGGTATACGGAAGCGGCTCGACGAGACCAGCTACGTCATCCGGTTCACGCCCCGCCGAAAGGGCAGCGTCTGGAGCAGCGTCAACCTGGCGCGGGTGAAGGAGCTGACCCGGCTGGGGCTGATGCGGCCGGCGGGCCTGTCGGCCCACGAGGCGCGTACGCCGGGGAAGGCGGGGCTGTACTCCTACGAGCAGCGCAAGACCGCGGCGCTGCCGGAGGCCATGCAGCGGCGGCTCGAGCGGAACCGGAAGGCCTGGACGTTCTTCCGGAAGCAGCCCGCTTGGTACCGCCAGACATCCGTCTGGTGGGTCGTGAGCGGGAAGAAGGAGGAGACCCGGGAGCGGCGGCTGACGGCGCTGATCGAGGACTCCGCGGCGGGACGGCCGATCAAGCCGCTCTCGCGCATGCCCGTCACCTAGCGCGCTGCACCGCCTGCCACACCAGGTCCGCCGCCACGACGTCCTCCACAGCCACACCCACCGACTTGAACAGCGTGATCTCTTCCGGCGACTGCCGGCCGGGCCGCGCGCCGTCGACGACCTCGCCCAGCTCCACGCAGGGCGTGCCGGCCGCAATCACGTCGCCCGCTTCCTTCGTCGCCGCGTCGCGGGAGTCGACGAACAGCCGCGCCTGCCGCACGGCGGCATCGTCCAGCTCGCGCCAGTCCGGCCGCACGGCGCCGACCGCGTTCACGTGCGCTCCTGGTGAGAGCCATGCGCCCTCGAGCACCGGCGTACGCGACGAAGTGGCGACTACGACCACGTCCGCCCCGCGGACCGCCTCCTCCGCCGACCGCGTCGCGCGGACCCCGTGCCGCTCGGCGAACGCGCCCCCGCTTCTCGGGCTCCACACCCGGACCTCATCCAGCGTACGCACCAGCCGCAGGGCCTCCAGGTGGCTCCGCGCCTGGACGCCCGAGCCGAGGATCGCCAGGATCTGCGCCTCCGGCCGCGCGAGCCATTGTGTGGCTACGGCCGACGCGGCGGCCGTCCGCATCTCGGTGATGAGCCGGCCGTCCATGATGACGAGGGGCTCGCCCGTCTCCGGGCGGAACAGGACGATCAGCGCGTGGTGGGTGTGGATCCCGGTGTTGCCGGGGAAGAAAGTGACCAGCTTCGCGCCAAGCGCGCCGCCCGCGGCGGCGGGCATGACCGCGAAGAATCCGTCGTAGCCGGGAACCTGCAGCATCTGACGCACCGGCTGGACCGACCGGCCGGAGGAGAGGTCCGCGAGGGCGCGGGCCATGGCGGGAACGAGATCCGCCATCCGCAGGTGGCGGGCGACGGCGGCCTCGTCGAGCACGGAGGGCCCGGTCACTTCGCCAGCCGCAGGACCCCCCGCTCCATCGCCGCGGTGACCGCGGCGGTGCGGTCGTCCACGCCCAGCTTGGCGAAGATGTGGAGCAGATGCGTCTTGACGGTCGCCTCGCTGATGCGGAGGTCCTTGCCGATGATCTTGTTGCTCACGCCCCGGGCGACCAGCGTGAGCACCTCGATCTCGCGGGCGCTGAGCGACCGCTCGACCGGGCCGCGGGCGCGGCCGATGAGCTTGGACGCGACCGAGGGCGAGAGCACCGAGTCGCCCCGGGCGGTGGCGCGGATGGCCTTGAACAGCTCCTCGCGCGGCGTGTCCTTGAGGAGATAGCCGGTGGCGCCCGCCTCGACGGCGCGCAGGATGTCCCCGTCGCTGTTGTACGTCGTGAGGACCAGGATCCGGGTGGCCGGGGTCGCGGCGCGCATCTGTCCGATCGCGCCCACGCCGTCGAGCTCGGGCATCTGGAGGTCCACCAGCAGGACGTCGGGGGTCGTGTGGCGCACGACCGCCACGGCCTCGCGCCCGTTGGCCGCCTCTCCCACCACCTCGAAGTCCTCCTGGGCGGAGAGCAGGCCCCCCCTACACGCACCTCGTGATCCAGCAGGATCCGAAGATGCTCGAGAAGCAGTAGAGGCCTCGCGGCGGCGCGGGGGCGATCGCCCTCGCGCCGTGCGCGGTTCGACTACGGCAGCGGGATCTGGTCCTTGTGTTCGGCCAGCCACTGGTCGAACGACTGCAGCTCGGGGTTGAGCGTCCGGGTGAAGGCGATGTCCCGCACGCCCACGAAGTAGTCGTTGAAGTCGCGCTTGAACTGGAACATGTTGCCCAAGTCGTCCGCGCCTGGGAAGTCGAAGCTGCGGTAGACCTCGGGCGGGACATTGGTGTACCGGATCTCCTTCCCGAGCGCGCGACCCATCTTCGAAGCCAGCTGGGCGCCGGTCAGGTGCTCGCCCGCGATGGCCACGGTCTTGCCGATCAGCTCCTTCCCCCGCTTGAAGATGCCGTAGGCGGACTTGCCGATGTCCGCGGCGCTGATCGCCGGGAGCCGCTTCTCGTCCATGGGGAAGACCAGGGCGAGCTGGCCGTCCGGCCCGCGCTGCGGGCCGGCACCGAAGTAGATGAAGTTGTCCCAGTAGAACGAGGTGAGCAGGTACGTCGTGGGCACACCGAGGTCGCGGAAGAGGTGGTCGGCCTCGCCCTTGGCGTCGAAGTGGGGGACCTTGTACTTGTCCATCAGCGTCGGCATGCGCTGGTCCGTGAGCGGGACCCACTTGCGGGTGTCCTCGAGCGTCGACCAGATCACGTGCTGCACGCCGGCCGCCTTGGCGGCGCGGGCCAGGTTGCCTGCCTGGGCCAGCTCCTTCTCGGGTGAGAAGTGCTCCCAGTAGTTGGTGACGCAGAACGCGCCATAGGCGCCGGCGAAGGCCCGCGTCAGACTGGCCTCGTCGTCGAGGTCGGCCGCGACGACCTCGGCGCCCAGGGCCGCCAGGGCCTTGGCCTTGTCGGAGTCGACGTGGCGGGTGATGGCGCGGGCCGCGAACGGGCCGCCCGTGTCGGCGAGGATGGCGCGCACCAGGGCGCCGCCCTGGGCGCCGGTCGCGCCGATGACTGCAATGATCCGCTTCTGCTCTGCCATAGTGAACTCCCTGTCTCGGTTTTCCATCATGAGTCATCCCGCGCTCGGGATGACGAAATCATCACGGCACCAGCGCGTCGCACAGCCGCACGAGCTGCGTGAGGTCGCGCTCGGTCAGCGACGCGGTGACCGCCGTCTGCGTCGCGTGGACATCGGGATCGATTCGGTCGAGCAGCGCGAGTCCCGCCTTGGTGATGGTGGCAATCGACTCGCGCCGGTCGTCCGGGTTCCGCAGCCGCGCCACCAGACCCTGCCGGACCAGCCGGTCGAGCATGCGGGTGACGTCGGGGGCGCGGTGGATCATCCGGCGCGCGACCTCGTTCCGTGGGTGGCCGGCGGGGTACACGCCGCGGAGGATGCGGAGGACGTTGTACTGGTCGCCGGTGATGCCGTGGCGCTCCCAGATCGGGGCGATGGCCTGGTCGAAGTGCTCGGCCGCCACCATCAGGCTCACCACCGCCTCGTCGGCGAGGGTCTGGAACCGTCGCTGCTGGAGTCGCTCACGGATCGGCATGGCGGGTAATATGTGTTGTAAACACGCATTGTCAAGGGCCGGCGCCGCGGACTCGAGCTCGGTGCCACGGTCGAGGATGCCCGCGCCAAACTGGCGCGTCCCTTGCCTCCCGGTGGCTCACCCTCTCTCAGGTGACGCCAACATGTTGTGGAACCACGCCGTACGGCGCGCCCTCAGGCCCGCCCTCCTCGCCGTTTGCGGGACGCTGGGGCTTTCAGCCTGCGGAGCTCACTACGCGCAAGTTCCTGCACGGCTCAGTCTCCAGCCCTATGGCCGGGTCGCCCTGGTCACGTTCTCGACCGAGCAGGCCAACCACGATCTGACCGCGCTCACCACCCAGCGCTTCGCCGAGGCGCTGCTGGCCAGCCAGTCGGGCTTCGAGCTGCTGGAGCTCTCGAGCGCCGATTCCACGCTGCAGAAGCTCTCCGCGAACGGCGATGCCGCCGCGCTGGCGCAGGCGATCGGACGCGAGAAGCACGTGCCCGCCGTGTTTCTCGGCCACGTGACCGCCTCGGGCGTCACGCCGCGCGGGCGCTTGAGCGCGACCGGCGGGCTCAGCATGAAGGCCACGGTCTCGGCCGAGCTCACGGTGCGGCTGGTGTCGACCAGCACCGGGGGCACGCTCTGGCGCTCGAGCTCGGCCGCGAACGGAACGGTCGGGCGCGTGGGTGTCTCGGGCGCGCTGCCGTCGGTGGCGGTGCGCGATCCGAACGAGGCCTACGGCGAGATGGTGGGTGAGCTGGTGCAGGGCGTCACGCGCGACCTGCGGCCGACGTGGGTGAAGCAATAGGCGTGGTTCGCTTGAGCGGGAGCGTGGACCCGGATTACCGCAGCCCCTCGCGCACCCGGCGGGTGTCCTCCACCAGCTCGCGCACGATCTCGGCCGCCGGCTGCTCGCGGCGGCCGAGCCGAACGCCCTGGCCGGCGAAGAGCGGCGCCCAGTCGCCGTCGTCGTCCATGGACGCGCGATAGATGTCTGCCGCCGCGGCGCCCTGCCGCGGCCATCCCAGCGGGCGCACGCCGGCCGCGTCGAACGCCCCGATGAACGCGTTCCGGAGGCCGCGCGCCGCGCGGCCGCTGTAGGCGTCCGTCACCGCCGTCTCCGTCTCGATGGCACGCAGCAGGCGCCGCCGGTAGCTCGGCGGCGTGCCGCTTTCCGCCGCCAGGAGAAAGCGGGTACCGAGCTGCACGCCCGCCGCGCCGAGCGCCAGCGCCGCCACGATTCCTCGCCCATCCATGATGCCGCCCGCGGCCACGACCGGTATCCCGACGGCGTCCACCACCGCCGGCACCAGCGCCATCGTGCCCACCAGCGGCAGCGGGTCGAACGGATCGGGCCCGAAGGTCGAGCGATGGCCGCCGGCTTCGGCTCCCTGCGCCACGACGATGTCGGCGCCCGCCGCCTCGACGGCCTCCGCTTCCGCGACAGTGGTGGCCGCCGCGACCACGAGCGCCCCCGCGGCGTGCACGCGGTCCACCCACGGTGCGGGTGACCCCATCGCGAAGCTGATCACCGGCACGACCGCGCTCAGCGCGATCTCCACGCCTTCGTCCACCGATGCCGCCACCGGCGGCGCCGGCGGATCCTCGGGAAGGCCGAGGCGGCGGCGAAGCTCGTGGAGAATGCCGGGCGCCGACGGACCGTCCGCCTCGGGGGGAGCGGGCGGCGCCAGCAGGAAGTTGACCCCGAACGGGCGGCTGGTGCGGCGACGGGTCTCGCCGATCTGCTCGTGCAGCTGCGCCGGCGTGATCCGCGCGCCGGCGAGCGTTCCGAGTCCGCCGGCCTCGGCGACGGCGGCCACGAGCGCCGGCGTGGTCCAGACGCCGGCCATGGGCGCCTGGATGATGGGGACTGCGATGCCGAGCCGATCGCAGAGGGTCGTGCGCATGGTGGGAAAGTACACGACGCGGGGCAGACTAGCGCACCACGAACAACCCGGCCTTTCCGCCGAATCCGTCATCGACGGCGACCGTCCCCGCCGGCACCATCCATTCGCCGTCGTCGAACCGCACGTTGAGCTGATGCACCCCGCGGCTCAACGCGCTCTCGAGCGCCCAGCGCCCCTCGGCGATGCGCACCAGCGGCCGGGGCTGCCAGTCGGTGAAGTCGCCCATCACCTCGGCGCGTCCCGCCGGCGGGCCGACGATGGCCAGGCGGCTCGGGGTCGCGAGAACCAGGCGGCCGTTCACGGCGGCGGCCGCCGCGACGGGGGCGGGCGCTACGTGGACCCGGGATCCGCGTGACGGCGCGCCGAGCGCCAGGCGCACGCCCAGCGAACGATAGCGCGCGCCGGGAAGCGCCAGGCTGAGCTCGGGCAGCGAGTGGCCGGCGCTGGCCACCAGGCCCACGCTGGGCCGGAGCCACCAGACCGCGCTCACCTCCCACGCGATGCTCCGGAGCGCGGGGCGCTGAAGGGCGGCGCTTCCCCAGCGCCGGACGATCGTCGCCCCGACTTCATAGCGCCCGAGGTCGAGCCCCGCGCGGGTGCCGAGGTCGGTGTACTCGACGACCTGCTTGCTCCCGGTGACGGTGGAGTCGCCGAAGGGATCGTTCTCGAGGCCGGTGCGGCCCACGCCCGGCTGGATCCCGAAGCTGGTGCGGGCGAGCCAGACCCGAAACCCCGCCGGACCGATGCCGCTGCGGACACCGCCCTCGAGCCGGGTAAGGCTGGCGGTGCGCGTGCCGGTCCCGATGCCCCCGAGTCCGACGCCCAGCCATGCGCCGGTGACCGCGCCGGGCGTGTGCAGGCGGCCGGTGAGGTCCCACCGGAGCGCCGTGCGCACCGCCTCTTCCGTGCTGAGGCCGAGCCCGCCGGTCAGCTCGGGCTGCAAGCCCAGCACACGCGCCGGCCGGTAGAAGGCGCCGAGCGTGCCCTGGGCGCGAGCGCCCTCGGATTCGACCTGATCCCACCGCGCCGGACCGGTGCCGAGGTCGAGCGATCCGCCCACCTGGAGCGCGGCCAGCGGCGCGGCGCGCGCCGCCAGCAGCACCAGACCGAGCCGCGCGGCGAGCCAGGCCCGCGCGCGGCTGCGAGCGCGCGGCCTCATGGCGACTCCGGCGACGCGCCGGGAGGCGAGGACTCGAGCCGGTCGCGCAGCCGCAGGAACGCCTCGTCGTCGCCGCCCTTCCGGGCGAGGTCGGCGACGGAGCGCCACGCCGCGTCGGCGCCCATCCCGCCGGCCACCAGATCGGTGAAGACCGCGAGCGGCACCGCCACCGCGCCGTGCGGCGCAACGCGGCGCATCTCGCCGATCATCGTGGGGGTGGCACCCGCGCGGAGCGCCGCGGCGGCGGCGACGAGCTCGTCGTCACCCGCCGTGCGGCCGAGCGCTTCGCGGGCGCGGCGGAGGTCCGCGAGCACCGTGGACACGGCGGCGGCGATCCGGGGGCCGGCCGCGCCCTTGCTCGATCCCTCGAGCGCCTTCTGCACCAGCGGCTCGGTGGGAAGTCCCTCGTCCCGCGCGGACGCCAGGACGGCCTCGACCTGGACCCGGGTGGCGGAGTCCAGCCGCGCCTCGAGCCGCGGGTCCTGCGCCGCGGCGGCAACCGGCGAGCGGAGCAGCAGGGCGAGGGCGAGCAGGCCGATCACGCGATGCATGCGTTCACCGTTGGGCGATGGTGATGACGGACGTGGGCGCGCCGAAGTCGTCTTCCAGCGCGCGGGGTGCGGCCGGATCCCGGCGCCAGCTGGTGCCGTCCACGATGAAGGTGTACCGGTAGCGGCCCGGCCGGAGCGGGACCGTCACCATCCACACGCCGTCCGAGGCGCGGCGGAGCGGGGTGGCGCCGGGGTTCCAGTCGTTGAAGTCGCCCACGAGGGCGACGGCCGAGTCGGCCGGGGTGCGGAGGGCGAACTCGACGGGCCGGACGCCCGCGGCGTCACCGGGGGGCCGCGTGCTCCATCGTCCGAACAGCACGCCGCCCGCGAACGCGGCCGCGAGCCCGGCCGCCACCGCGCTCACCAGCGCCGGCCAGCGTCTGGAGCGCGGGCGAAAGACGAGCGGCACCGCAGCCTCCGATTGCCCGGCGCCACTGGCCGCCTCGGCGCGGAGCCGCTCGAGCACCACGCGCTCCACCCCGGGCGAGAGACTGACGGGCTCGCGCAGGCGCGCCACCAGCCGCTCGATCACGGGGTCGGCCGGATCTTCGGATCCCTCGGCCAGGGGGGAACGGTCGTCAGATCGCATCGCTCTCGCTCAGCAGATGACGCAGTCGCTCGCAGGCACGCTTGACCCGCATCTTGAGCGCCGATTCCCCGGCGCCGGTGAGCTCCGCCATTTCCTCGTAGCTCAGTTCCTCCACGTACTTGAGCAGGAACGCCTCGCGCTGCTCGGGGACCAGCCGGCCGAGGCTCCGGGTCAGCTCCTCCTGCCGCATGGCCTCTTCCGCGGGATGGCTCACCCCGACGCCGTCCGCCGCCTCGAGCGGCGCCCGCCGCGCCTGCTCCCGTCCCCGGCGGGCGCCGGCCGTCCGGCACCGGTTGACGAGGATGCGGAACAGCCACGCCGCGAACCGCTCGGGGTGGCGGCACTTGTCCAGTGAACGATACGCCAGCGTGAAGGCATCCTGCAGCGCCTCCTCGGCGTCGCTCTCGTTGCCGAGCAGGTGGTAGGCATACCGGCCGAAGCGGAGCCGGTAGCGGGTCATCAGCGGTCCATAGGCGTCCAGGTCGCCCTGGCGCACCCGCCGCACGAGCTCGGCGTCCGAGGGACTCACCTGTAGGAGACTCGGCGATGCCGTCATTCGTCACACCGCCGCTCCCGCGGCGCCGATGTGACGCGGTCGAGGCCGCCGCAGTCTCTTGGGGGCAGATCGCTCACGCGGTATCCTGGTGGCAGGTTTCGTCCCGTTGGAGGAGACTCACGTTCATGCGATTCTTATTCCCCGCGGCCATCCTGGTCGCGCTGGTGCTCGAGGGCTGCGGCGGTCCCGAGCCGGTCGGGCCGCGGGCCAGCGAGATGGCCCGGCTCCGCCTGGCGAGCGCGTCGCCCGATGCGGGCGCGCTCGACCTGCTGGTGAATGGAAGGACGGTTGCCCAGGCAGTCGGGCGCACAGAGGTGTCGCCGACGGCGGTGCTGGAGACCGGCTCGGCGATGGGGGAGGTCCGGCCGACGGGGTCGGCCACGGCACTCGCCGCGGTGCCGCTCACGCTCGAGGCAGGGAAGTCGTATACCGTGCTCGTCGCCGGGCCGGTAGGCGCGCTGACGGCGATGGTGTCGGTGGATACCGGCTCGGCGGGAGCCCCGGCGCCGGCTCCGGCCCCCGAGCCCGTCGACAGCGGCAGCCTGCCGCCGCCCCCGACCGACGCCGTCCGGTTCAGGATCCTGCACGCGGCGCCCCATGCGCCGGCGCTCGATCCCTACCTCATCCCGACGGGCGGGCCGCTGGACACCCTGCCCACCGTCCAGCCGTTCGCCTACGGCAGCCTGGCGCTCACCGCCGACCTGATTCGCGGGCCCGGCCACTGGACCGTCGAGTTCACCGAGGCGGGTGGCGCCCGCGTGGTGGTCACGTCGGGCGACCTGGACGTGAAGGCGGGAGAGCTGGTGACGGTGGTGCTGGGGGAGAATGCCGACCAGTCGCTGCGGGTGGACGTCCTGCGGGAGTGATCAGGTGGACCCGATGGCCCGCTCGGATCTGATCCAGAGCTCCCGGGCGAGGACCGGATCGTCGGCCAGCGGATTGGGTGGCACCTCGCGTGACTTGTCGTAGTACCGGCCGGTGACGCCGGCGAGCTCGGGGGCGGTGGCGCAGTAGAGCTGCGTCTTCGCCCCCTCTTCATTGGAGATCAGGAACAGCTTGATGACCCACTGGGCCGGCCCCGGGAGCGCCCGCCAGATGTTGGACTTCACGCCGCCCGGATGGAGCGCGTAGGTCGTGACCCGGGTGCCGGTGAGACGGCGGGCCAGCTCCTTGGCGTGCAGGATGTTCATGAGCTTGGTCGCGGCGTAGTCCCGGAAGCCGCTCTTGCGGGGCTGGGTGCGCCGCTCGAGCAGAGTCCAGTCGATCGCCTTGGCCTGCATGTGGCCGACGCTCGAGACGTTCACGATCCGGCCCTGCGGCGCCCGCTCGATCGCGGGGAGCAGCAGGCTCGTGAGCAGGAACGGGCCGATGTGGTTGGTGGCATAGGTGAGGTCGAACCCGTCGGCGCTGAGGGCCGTGGTGCCGGCCACGCCGGCGTTGTTGACCAGCACGTCGAGCGGCCGGCCTGACGCGAGGAACGTCTCGGCGGCCCGCCGCACCGACGACAGGCTCGAGACGTCCACCTGGAGGAACTCGACGGCCGCCGCCGCGCGCCGGGCGCGGATGCCGTCGAGCACGGGCCGGGTGCGCTCCTCCGAGCGCGCGGCCAGGATCACCCGGCCGCCGCGCGCGGCCAGGGCCTCGACCATCGCCCGGCCGATGCCGGAGTTGGCGCCGGTGACGAGAAAGGTGCGGCCCTGGAGGGCGTCAGCCATGGCGCTCAGCTCGTGGGGACGGCGTCCGCGCCGACGTCAGCCGCGTCGGCCGGGCGGACGTGGGTGGGGCCCGCTTCCACGTTCGGCAGCCAGGCGGTGAGCAGCCCCAGGGCCGGCAGGTAGGAGCAGAGATGGTAGACGTACTCGATGCTGGTGTGATCGGCCAGCCGGCCGAGCGCGGCGGCGCCGATCCCCGCGGTGCCGAAGGCGAGGCCGAAGAAGAGGCCCGAGATCATGCCCACCTTGCCCGGCACCAGCTCCTGCGCGTACACCAGGATCGCCGAGAACGCCGAGGCCAGGATGAACCCGATCACGACGCTCAGCACGCCCGTCCAGGCCAGGCCCACGTACGGCAGGGCGAGGGTGAACGGCAGCACGCCGAGGATGGAGCACCAGATCACCAGCTTCCGGCCGAACCGGTCGCCCACCGGGCCGCCGATGATCGTGCCTGCCGCCACCGCGCCGAGGAAGGCGAAGAGGTGGAGCTGGGCGCTCCGCACGCCCAGACCGAAGTGGTGGATGAGGTAGAAGGTGTAGTAGCTCGAGATGCTCGTGAGGTAGACGTACTTCGAGAAGATCAGCACGATCAGCACGATCAGCGCGAGCCGCACCTGGGCCGGCGGCAGCGTCGGATGGCCGCGGCCGGCACCGGCGCGGATGGCCGCCACCCGGGCGCGGTGGCGCTGATACCAGCCGCCGACCCGCCAGAGCACCGCGATCGCCAGCAGCGCCGCCACCGAGAACCACGCCACGCTCGACTGGCCGCGCGGTAGCACGATGAACGCGGCGACGAGCGGGCCGATCGCCGAGCCGGTGTTGCCACCGACCTGGAACAGCGACTGCGCCAGGCCGTGGCGCCCGCCGGACGCCATCCGCGCCACGCGCGAGGACTCCGGGTGAAAGACCGCCGACCCCAGCCCCACGAGGCCGGCCGACACCAGCAGGCCGGGATAGGTCCGGGTCGCCGAGAGACACACCAGACCGATCAGCGTGAACCCCATTCCGACCATCAGCGAATATGGCTTGGGATGGTGGTCGGTGTAGAGTCCGATCAGCGGCTGCAGCAGCGAAGCCGTGAGCTGAAAGGTGAGCGTGATCAGCCCGATCTGCGTGAAGTCCAGCGCGAACGAGGACTTGAGCATCGGGTACATGGCAGGCAGCAGCGCCTGCATCATGTCGTTGAGCAGGTGGGAGAAGCTGATGGCCAGCAGGACGGAGAACGCAGCGGTGGACGGCATTGAGCCGAGCAAGGTAGTGGTCGCCGGCCGGGCGGGACAAGAGACCATGGCATGCCGCCACCGGTGCCGTCCATCTACATTGAATTCGTGTTCCTGACCGCCGTCGTCCTGCTCCAGGTCGCCGCCCCCGCCGCGGCGATCGCCGGCTCCGTTCGAGACGGGGCGGGCGGGCGGCCGCTGCCCGGCGTCCAGGTGACCGAGGCCGGGCGGCCGGCCGCGGTCTCCGATTCGGCCGGCCGGTACCTGGTCTCCGGCCTGGGAGCCGGCACCCACCAGCTCAGTTTCAGCCGTGCCGGCTACGCCCCGCTGGAGCTCGGGGTGCTCCTGCCCGATTCCTCGT
>DASSYY010000083.1:0-5360 GCA_035703025.1 Gemmatimonadales bacterium
CGAGCTTCACGACGAAGACCTGGTCCCGGTACGCCCGGACGTAGCGGAGCGCGCCCTTGAGGCCGGCGATGCCCTTGGTGGTGTCGATCGTCATTCGTAGCTCCCGATCAGCTCGAGCAGCAGCGCCCGCTGGGCGTGCAGCCGGTTTTCCGCCTGGTCCACTACCACCGAGTTGGGACCGTCCAGCACCGCGTCGTCGATCTCGACGTTCCGCCGCACCGGCAGGCAGTGCATCACGATCCCCTTGCCCCCGCGGGTGGACTTGAGCCGGCCGGGCGTGAGCCGCCAGTCGCGAAGGCCGGCGCGCTGTGCCGCCTCTTCACCGGGATTGCCGAACAGCTTGACCGACCCCCACGACTTCACGTAGACCGCGTCGGCCCCCACCAGCGCGTCGTCGGGGTCGTCGATGATGTGGACGAACTCTCCGCCCGACTGCTGCGCCAGCCGGCGGATGAGCGCCGTGTCCTCGGGATCGAGCTCGTAGCCCGGCGGCCGCGCGATCACGATCTCCATGCCCATCGCCGCCGCGGCGAGCGCCGCGCTGGCCGGCACCGCGGTCGGCAGCGCCTTCGGGTGCCAGGCCCAGGTCAGCACGAAGCGCTTGCCCTCCGTCTCGCGCAGCTTCTCCCGGAGCGTCATCGCGTCCGCCAGCGCCTGACAGGGATGGCGCCGCGCGCTCTCGAAGTTGATTACCGGCTTCTCGCAGTACTTCGCGAAGTTGCGCAGGATCGCGTCCTGGCGGGCCACCGCCCAGTCCTTGCCGCGGGGGAAGCTTCGGACCCCGACGGCGTCCGCGTACCGCCCCAGCACCCGCGCCGCGTCGATGATGTGCTCGACGGTGTCGCCATCCATCACGGCACCGGGCTCGGTCTCGAGCGACCAGCTCCCCTTGCCCGGCTCCAGCACCACCCCGTGGCCGCCGTGGAGGAACATCGCGGTCTCGAAGCTGGTGCGGGTCCGGAGGCTCGGGTCCATGAAGACCATTGCCAGAACCTTCCGCTCGAGGCCGCCGGTCACCTCGCCCCGCTTCACCCGCGCGGCCAGCTGCAGCAATCCCTCCACCTCGGCCGGACTCCAGTCCTCGAGCGCCAGGAAGTCGCGCTTGGTCACGCCAGCACCTCCGCGAGCGCGGCGAGAAGCAGGTCGGCCTCGCGCCGGGAGAAGGACAGCGGCGGCAGCAGCCGCAGCACCTGGGGGTCGGTGGCCGTGCCGGTCAGCACCCGCCGGTCGAAGAGGGCCCGCTGGATCTCGACGGCGGGCCGCTCCAGGTGCAGTCCGAGCAGCAGCCCGCGGCCGGACACCTTGCGCACGCCGAGCGCCCTGGCGCCGCGGGCCAGCTGCTCCCCGACCTCGACGGCATTGGCTACCAGCCCCTCGCGCTCGATCACGGCGATGTTGGCGAGCGCCGCCGCGCAGGGCACCGGCCCGCCGCCGAAGGTGCTGCCCAGGTCGCCGAGGGCCAGCGCATCTGTGAGCCTCGGGCTGGCAACGACCGCGCCGATGGGCAGGCCGCCCGCGAGCCCCTTGGCGAACGTCAGGGCGTCGGGTGTCACCCCGACCGCCTCCGCCGCGCTGAACGCGCCGCAGCGGCCGACCCCGCATTGCACCTCGTCGAACAGCAGGACGGCGCCGCGCTCCTCCGTGAAGCGGCGCGCCGCCTCGAGGAACTCGACCGAGCAGCTCCGCGCGCCGGCGAACCCCTGGACCGGCTCGACCAGCACGGCGGCCACCGTGTCGTCGACCGCCCCGTCGAGCGCGGCGATGTCGTCGAACGGCACCTTCCGGCTGAGCGGCACGCCCGCGCGCCGCGCCGCCGCCTCGTAGCGGGCCCCGTCGGTGCAGGCCAGCGTGGCCGCCGTGCGCCCGTGCCACCCGCCCCGCACGGTGACGATCGTCTGCCGCTCGGTGTACCGCCGCGCCAGGTGGAGCGCGTTCTCGTTGGCCTCCGCGCCCGAGTTGCAGAAGAACACCCGCCCCAGCGGATCCGGGCAGAGCTCCGCCAGCTTCTCCGCCAGCGCTTCCCGCTGCGGCAGCGGGACGGCCGTCGAATAGAACAGCAGCTGCGCCGCCTGCTCGGCGATGGCCCGGACCACGTCGGGATGGCTGTGCCCGGTCGACGCCACGGCGTGGCCGCCGTAGGCGTCGAGCCACTCGTGGCCGTCCTCGTCCACCAGCCACGAGCCGTGTCCCCGGACCGGCCGCACCGGCATCGGGGCATAGACGGGAAGCAGCGCGGGCACGTCGGTCTTCAGCATGGATAGATCCCCGCGGCCGTCAGGCCGGCGCGCTCGTCGATGCCGAGCGCGAGATTCATCGCCTGGATCGCCTGGCCGCCGGCGCCCTTGACCAGGTTGTCGATGGCCACCGTCACCTGGATCTCCTGGCCATTGTCGCTCTCGACGGCGTGGATGAGCGCGTAGTTGGTGCCCACGGCGTGGGTGAGCTCGGGCGGGGCGTCGAGCACCCGGACGAACGGCCGTCCCTCGTAGGCCTCGCGGAACCACCCGCCTGCGACGGTGCCCGGCTCCCCGCCGCGAATGGCCATCGCCTCCGGCACGAACGCGTGGAGTGTGAGGTAGATGCCCCGCACGAACGGTCCCGAGTGCACCATGAGACGGGCGTTGGCGTCGGGCCGGCCCACCCACTCGCGCCACGCCTGCAGGACCTCCGCCTCGTGACGGTGACCGAGCACGGAATAGGCGAACACGTTGTGGGCCCGCATGGGATGGTGGGTCGTCGGCTTGGGCTGCACCCCAGCGCCGCTCGAGCCGGTGATGGCGAAGAGCGAGGGCGTGACGTCGAGGCCGGCCCACGCCAGCGGATAGAGCGCGAGCTGCGCCGCGGTCGCGAAACATCCCGGCGCGGCGATGGCGGTGGCTCCCCGGAGACGGCAGCCCACGATGTCGGCCAGGCCATAGGTGAACCGGTGCACCAGCTCGGGCGCCGGGTGCGGCCCGTAGAACCGCTCGTGAAGCCGGGGATCGCGCACCCGGAAATCCGCCGCGAGGTCGACGACGAGACCCGGGCCGGCTTCGAACACCTCGCCGGCCACGCGCGACGATTCCCCGTGCTCGAGGCAGAGAAACACCACGTCCCGGCCGCGGGCGGCCTCGCCGGGGGTGGCACCCGAGAAGCGCGCGTCGGTGATCGGCGCCAGTGCCGGGTGCGCATCCGCGATCGGCCTCCCACCCTGACTCCGGCTGGTCGCGATGCACTCGGTAACCTCCGGGTGCTGCAGCAGCAGCCGGAGCAGCTCGCCGCCGGCGTACCCGGCCGAGCCGACGACCGCGACCTTCATCGCGCCCCGGCCGCCGCCAGGGCCGCCATGCCCGCCCCAGCTCCGAAGCCCGCCTCGGTCCCCGCCGTCCACTCGGCGATGGCCTGGCGGACCACCGCCAGCAGCCCCGCCGCGTCCCGGCGGGCGTTGTGCGCCGGCAGGCCGAGCCCGGCGGTGATGTACACCTGGCCCACCTCGTTGTCGGTGGCGGGGCCGGTGATGGCCGTGATCGGCAGATCGAACTCGCGCCGCATCAGCTCCGCCGCGCCCCAGCAGGCGACCGGATCGGGGGCCGCCATGATGTAGGCCGCGCCGACCCGCATCAGCTCGGCGTCCCGCAGGATGTCCTGCACGCCGTATTCGCCGAGGATGCCGTCGCCCAGCTCGGCGACGATCACGTCCGGCTTGGCGGCGGCCAGGCGGTTGAAAATGCCCTTGGCCGTCGTGACGGTGACGCCGGCGTGGGTGCTGGCGATGCCGACGTCGTTGAACGTCAGCGCGGCGACCGCGCCCGCGTCGAGCATCGAGAGCGCGTCGCGCATGAGCGAGACGCCGGTCAGCTTCGCGGCGGCGACCCGGAGGCCGCCGCGCGCGAGCCCGCGGACCAGCTCGGTGGCGGCCACGGTCTTGCCGGCGTTCATGCAGGTGCCCGCCACGTACACCACCGGCGTGCGGCTCTCGAGCACGTCGGCGGGCGGCACCGCGCGGTCGCGGATGTGCGCCGGCCGGCCGATGCGGTCGCCCAGCTCCGGGAAGGCCAGGATGGCGCCCAGCACCTCGGCCTTGAACGGCGCGCCGATCTCGGGGTTCACCGAGGTGCACTTGCCGAGGATGCCGCCCAGGTTGAGCACCTCGATCGTGTCACCCACGGCGATGTGGGTCGGCACCACGCCGGCGTAACCCCGGAGCGCGCGCCGGGTGCCGAGCGTGCCGGCGAGTACGTCCCCGCCACGCAGCGAGAGCATCCGGCCGGTCGTGTCTTCCACCGTGTTATAGGTCGACTTGTCCTCGAGGATCCGCACCGCGAGCACGTAGCCTTCGGCCGCCACGATCTCGTCACCGACGATCACTTCGGGCGCCAGCGCGGCGTTCCGGGTGGAGCTGCTGATCCGGTCGAGGCGGACACGGCTGGTGACGACCATGGGCTGACTCCTGGGTACCTGGAAAAAGGGTGACGCGCTACCGAGTCCTCCCGAGCCCTGGCTTCTCCCAGGGTGGACTCTGCGACGGAGCCAGGCGTCGGGGTCCCGGCTCCGGTGTGCTCAGGATGACGTGCTACGACGACCCGCGACCCGTCTGGCCTGGCGCTCTCCCATCCGCCGCCCGCGCCGCGAGCAGCGACGGCACCGCGGCGACCCGCGCGAACGCCCGCGCCTCGTCGCCGGTCCAGAGGCGGGTCTCCTCGCCGTAGGTGGCGATGGCGGTGTCCATCATCGAATGGGGACTCCGCGTGCCGACGACCTGGAACCGGCCGGGCGCCAGCCGGACGCGGGTCTCGCCCGTCACCCGAGCCTGCGAGCTGGTAATCAGGGCCTCGATGTCCCGGAGCGACGGATCGAAGTACTGGCCCTCGTGCAGCCGGTCGCCGTAGAACCGGCCGAGCTGGTCCTTCCAGAAGGTCTGCCACTTGGTCAGGACGAGCTTCTCGAGCTCGCGATGCGCGCCGATCAGGACCAGCGCGGCGCCGGCCTCGAACCCGATCCGGCCCTTGATGCCCAGCGCGGTCTCGCCGACGTGAATGCCCCGCCCGAGGCCGTACGCCTCGGACAGATCGCCGAGGGCCGCGACCAGCGGTGCGCCGGACAGTGGAGCGCCGTCGAGCGCGACCGGCAGCCCGCGGTCCCACGCGAGCACGATCTCCCGCGGCGCTGGCGCATCGGCAGGTGGCTCGACCAGCTCGGCCGGCGGTCCGGCCCACGTGTCGTGGGTCCAGCCCCCGCCCCAGGTGGTGCCCCAGAGCCCCCGGTTGATCGAGTACGCGCTGGCCTTGGCCGGCACCGGGAGGCCCCGTTCCTCGAGATAGGCGATGGCCTGCTCGCGCTTGATGCCGAGGTCACGGATGGGCGTCACGATCTCGAGGTCG
>DASSYY010000122.1:0-2135 GCA_035703025.1 Gemmatimonadales bacterium
GGCTCGCGCCTGCGGATCGAGACGCCGGGGGGCGGGGGATTCGGAACGCGGTAGGCGGGGGCCGGGCCGCCGCTGGCGGCCCGGCCCTGCGCCTGTCAGGCGGCGAGCTGCGCTGCGCGGGCCTCAGCGGTGGAGGCGTCCTCGGCCTGGGCCGGCTCGGCGCCGCGGGGGACGAGCGCGATGACCACGAGCGCGGCGAACAGCGCCATGGCGGCCGCCACCATGTAGCCCGTCTGGAAGCCCTCGTTGAGGGCGACGGCCTGCACGCGCTCGCCGGCGGCGATCACGCTGTCCGTGCGCGAGCTCGCGATCGCGGCTATGGCCGCCACGCCGATCGCTCCGCCGACCTGCTGCGATGTGTTGAGCAGCCCGGAGGCCAGTCCCGCGTCGCGCTCGGCAGCGCCCGTGGTGGCGGCGATGGTCCCGGCGATGAAGGCCAGCGCGGCGCCCACGCCGGCCAGGATGGACGGCCCCAGGATGTCGGCGAGGAACGAGCCCCCGGCCGACGCCTGCGAGAACCACAGCAACCCGCCGGCGATCAGGACCAGGCCGACCGCCATGGGGATGCGGGGCCCGAACCGCGTCACGAGCTGCTGCGCCGGACCGGCGGTGAGCACGATCAGCAGCGCGATCGGCAGCTGGGCGAGCCCGGCCTCGAGCGGCGTATAGCCGAGCACCTGCTGGGTGTAGAGGGTGAGGAGGAACCACATCGGGAACAGCGCCGTCGTGGTCAGCAGAGCCCCCACGTTGGCCGAGCGCAGCATCCGGTTGCGGAACGTGCTCAGGGGCAGGAGCGGACGCTTGGCTCGCGCTTCGATCACCACGAACGAGGCGATCAGAGCGAGCGACAGGGCGCCCAGGCCGAGCGTCTGCGCCGAGGTCCAGCCAGCCTCGTTGGCGTCGACCACGGCGTAGATCAGCGTGGCCAGTCCCGCGGTGACCGAGACGGCGCCGGCCAGATCGAACGACCGGATGCCCGCGAGGTCGCGGCCCTCGGGGAGCAGGCGCGGCGCAAGCGCCACGGCGGCAATCCCCACCGGGATGTTCACGTACAGCACGGCCTGCCAGGAGAAGGCCTCGGTCAGCACGCCGCCGAGGATGGCTCCCGCGGCGCCGCCGCTGCCTGCCACGGCGCCCCAGATGCCGAGCGCCTTGTTGCGCTCCGCGCCCTCGCGGAAGAGCGTCATCACCAGCGCCAGCGCGGCCGGTGAGACCAGTGCCGCGCCCAGTCCCTGGGTGCCGCGCGCAATGACAAGCCACAGCGCGGACTGCGCCAGCGCGCCGGCCAGGGAGGCGGAAGTGAACAGGACCAGTCCGGCCATGAACATGCGCCGCCGGCCGATCAGGTCGGCCATCCGGCCGCCGAGCAGCAGGAAGCCGCCGAACAGCAGCGCGTAGGCGTTGATGACCCAGGAGAGGTCCGCGGGGGCGAAGTCGAGATCGGTGCCGATGGAGGGCAGGGCGACCGTGACGATCGCGATATCGAGGATCAGTACGAACTGCGTTGTGGCGAGCAGGGCGAGCGCGAGATTGCGGCTGGAGGCCCTTTCAGCCCTGCGTCGGATCGCTGCGGTCATGGCGTCTGTCGCCCTTTCGGAAATGGAGTTCTGGTTCCGCTTGTTCGAAAAGAATACGGAACTCCGCTTCCGTTTGTCAACCGCTTCCGCTACGCTTTTCCGAAATGGCCAGTCCGGCACGCGCACTCCCGTCCGTCGAAGAGGCCCGGCCCCTAAGGGCGGACGCCCGCCGCAACCGCGAGCGCATCCTGCAAACCGCACGCGCAGCGTTTGCCGACCGCGGGCAGGACGTGCAGATGGACGAGATCGCCGAGCGCGCTGGTGTCGGCGTCGGCACCGTATATCGCCACTTCCCCACCAAGGAGGCGCTGGTCCTGGAGCTGGTGCGCGAGTCCGTCGGCGGCTGCATCGAAGCGGCCGCGGCGGCGCTCGAGCGCGAGGACCCGTGGGAGGCGGTGGAGTCGGTCGTCCGCGACAACGCCGAGAACATGGCTCGCAATCGCGGCCTGCGCGACGCCATGGCCAGCGTCGACTTCCCTGACGACTGCCCGTGGGAGGACTCTCAGCTGCGAGGCCACGCCGCCGCGCTGATCGAGCGCGCCCAGAGTGCGGGCGCGA
>DASSYY010000169.1:0-8392 GCA_035703025.1 Gemmatimonadales bacterium
CCGAGCGTGGCCCCGAGGTCGGCGAGACGATCACTGATCTGGAGCGAGGTGCGCGTGGCCGTGCCCTCGTCCAGCATTCCCATCGCGAGGCTGGCCGTGCCCGGCTGCGCGAACTGATCGGAGGCGGAGCCCGCGTCGAGCAGCAGGTCGAACTGCACCAGCGGGACCGCCCGGCGCTCGGCCAGCACGATGCGGAGGCCGTTGGCGAGCGTGTCGCGCACCAGGGCGGGGAACTCCGCCGGCGCCGGCGTGCCGGGCTGCGGCAGCGCGGACCGGTCGGCCCCGGTCGTCGCCACCGCGTACTCGGGGAAGGGCCGCACCTCGAGCGTGTAGACTCCGTCCGAGAGCCACCGCACCGCCGCACCGCGGACCTGCGCCGCGGTGGCGGCGGCTATCCGCGCGAGCTGTGTCTTGTAGAAGTCCGGCTGGCCGGCGAACACCTCTCCCTTCGCCAGCACGTCCGACTTGCCTCCGAACCCGCCGATACGCTCCACGCCGCGGATGAAGCCGGCCCGGGTGAGCGTCTTGGCCCGCTGCAGCTCGACCGCGGTGGGCCCGGCGGCCAGCAGCCGGGCGAGCTCCTCGTCGATGGCCCGCTCGACCCGGGCCGGGTCTACGCCGGGACGGACCCCGGCTTCGATGGTGAACAGCCCGCCGATCTCGCGCAGGCCGACCGATGCGTCCACGTCCGTGGCGATCTGCTCGTCGTACACCAGCCGCTTGAACAGCCGGGACGACTTGCCGGTGCTGAGCGCCGCAGCGGCGAGCCCCAGGTAGTCGCCGTCGGCCGAGCCCCACTCGGGCACGTTCCACACCTTGTAGAGCCTGGCCTGCGGGACGCGGTCCTGCATCAGGCCGCGCTGGCTGCCGGTCCGCTTGGCGATCCAGGCCTCCTGCCGGGCCAGCGGCGGGCCCGACGGGATGTCGCCGAAATAGCGTTCGACCTTGGCCTTCGCCGTGGCCACGTCGATGTCGCCCGCCACCACGAGGACGGCGTTGGCGGGGCCATAGTAGTTCTGGAACCACCCCTTCACGTCGTCCAGCTTGGCGGCGTCGAGGTCCTCCATCGACCCGATGACGGTCCACGAATACGGGTGGTTGGTCGGATAGAGGCGCGGGGTGAGAAAGTCCCACACTTTGCCGTAGGGCTCGTTCTCGTTCTGGCGCTTCTCGTTCTGGACCACGCCGCGCTGCTCGTCGAGCTTGGCCTGCGTCAGCGTCCCCAGCAGGTGGCCCATCCGGTCGGACTCGAGCCAGAGCGTGAGATCGAGCGCCGAGGTCGGCACGTTCACGAAGTAGTTGGTGCGATCCTCGTTGGTCGTGCCGTTGAGGTCCGTGGCGCCCGCGCGCTCGAGCGGCTCCTGGAATTCCTTGTCGTAGTGCTCGCTCCCGTTGAACATGAGATGCTCGAACAGGTGGGCGAACCCCGTCCGCCCCGCCCGCTCGTTCTTCGAGCCGACGTGGTACCAGACGTTGACCGCGACGATCGGCGCCTTGTGGTCCTCGTGGACCAGGACGGTCAGGCCGTTCGGCAGGGTGAATCGCTCGTACTTGATGTCGACGGGAGACTGGGCGGTGAGCGGCGCGGCGAGCAGCGCGAGCAGCGCGAAGGTGGTCGGGACGGAGGGCACGGGAGGTCTCGGTTGGGAAATGGAGTCCTGCGCTTCGCTCACGATGACGAGCAGGGCCGGCCGAAAGTGTCACCGTCCCCCGCCGCCCTCACCCCGCGGCCACCCCGCTCGGCGCCGGCCGGTTGAGCCGGAGCCAGTACCGGCCGAGCTCCCGGAGCGTCCCGGCCAGCTCGCGGAACTCGATCGGCTTTACGACGCAGCTGTTGGCCCCGGCCTGGTAGCACTGGGCCAGCTCGCGGGGCTCGGCGGAGGAGGAGAGCACGACGATCGGGACCGTCGCGGTGCGGGGGCTGGCGCGCAGGGTTCGGAGGACCTCGATGCCGTCGAGGCGCGGGAGCTTGAGCTCGAGCAACACCACCGGCGGGAGCGGCGCGCCCAGCCGGTGCCGGAAGGCGTTGCGGGCGAGCAGGTAGTCGAGCGCTTCCTCGCCGTCGCGAGCGACGCCGACCCGCTCGGCGGGCGCGAAGTCGCCCAGTGACCGGAGCAGGAGCTCGGCCTCGAGCGGATCGGCCTCCACCAGCAGGAGATCGACGTCGTCCGGCAGCATCAGGCCGCCGGCGCCCCGAGCGTCAGGTAGAAGGTGGCGCCGCCGTCCGGACCCGAGTCCGCCCAGACCCGCCCGCCGTGCTTCTGCGCCACCCGCTGGACCAGCGCGAGCCCCGCGCCGTTGCCCTCGAACTCGTCCGGGCGGTGCAGCCGCTGGAAGACGCCGAACAGCTTGCCCGCGAACGCCATCTTGAAGCCGATCCCGTTGTCCTGCACCGCGAAGCCCGCCTGGCCCTCGTGCTCGATCGGCCGGATCGTGATGACGGCGTGGTCCCGCGGGCGGGTGAACTTGAGCGCGTTGGAGAGCAGGCTCTGCAGCGCGGGCCGCACCAGCGATGCGTCGCAGTCCACCGTTCCCAGCGGCTGCACCCGCCACTCCACCTGCCGCCCCTCCGCCTGGGCCTGGAACTGGCTCACGAGGTCCTCGGCCAGCGACGTGAGGTCAACCGGCCGGCGCAGGAGATCCTGCCGGGTGACCCGGGCGAGATGGACCAGATCATCCACCAGCCCGGACATCCGGCTGGCCCCGTCCCGGATGCGGCGGGCATAGTGCTCCACCGCGGGGTCGATGGCGGAGCCGGCGTCGTCGAGCAGCAGCTGGCTGAAGCCGCAGATGTGCCGCAGCGGGTCGCGCAGGTCGTGGGAGACGGCATAGACCATCG
The DNA here is from genome assembly GCA_035703025.1 of Gemmatimonadales bacterium. GTDB lineage: Bacteria > Gemmatimonadota > Gemmatimonadetes > Gemmatimonadales > GWC2-71-9 > CAVVWJ01. The sequence continues at coordinate 2,840 of DASSYY010000169.1, forward strand.
TCTCCAGCTCCGCCGTCGCCGCGCGAAGCGAAGCGCTGCGCTCGGCCACGCGGCGCTCCAGCTCACCCGCCTGACGCGAGAGCTCCTCGCGGAGCCGGGCCTGCTGGATGGCGATCGCGAGCGGGGCCGCGATCTCCATGGCGATGTCGCGGTGCTCGGCCGTGAAGCCGCGCGGGGCGGTGGAGGCCAGGTTGATCTCGCCGATGGCCTCCGCGTCGACCAGCAGCGGGACGGTGAGCACGCTCCGCATCCCCTCGTCCCTGAGCTCGAGCAGGATCGGCGCCGGTGCCTCTGCCGCCGCGAGATCGTCGATCGCCCGGACCACGCCGCGCCGGAGGACCTCGCCGGCCGAGAGGCGGTCCAGCGGGAGCGTACTGGCCGGCAGGGCGCCGCCCGCCGCGAAGCCGGCGATCAGATGGACCTGGCCGCGGGGAAAGTCGAACAGCAGCACCGTGCACCGGTGGCAGGGGACCATCCGGCGCATCCGCCCCAGCGCCGCGCGGCCGATCTCGGCGGGGGAGCGCGCCGCCAGGATCGCCTGGTCGAGGTCGTGCAGCACCGCCAGCCGCTCGGCCGAGCGGCGGAGGCGTTCCTCCGTCCGCTTGCGCTCGGTGATGTCGGTGACCATGCCGACCATGCCCACCGCGACCCCGTCCCGGCCGGTGACGGGGCTGGCGGAGACGAGACCCCAGACCTCGGCGCCGTCCTGGCGCCGGAAGCGGAAGTCGTGGCTCTGCCCGCTGGCAGCCGGCGCCGCGAGCGCGCGCTGCGCGCCGGCCCGGGCGGTGGCGTCGAGGAAGTCGTAGACCGGCCGGCCCAACAGGGCCCCGTTCTGGTAGCCCAGCAGCTCGGTCATCCGCTGGTTGACGTAGGTGATCACGCCGCGATCGTCGGACACCCAGATCCCTTCCTGGGCGACGTCCACGAGCTGCTTGAACCGCTGCTCGCTCTCCTGCAGCGCCTGGGTCCGCTCCTCGAGCCGGTTCTGCCGCGTCTCGAAGGCCGCGGCATGTTCGAGCGAGGCGCCGACCAGGCCGCCGAGCAGCCGGAGCGCCTTCGCGTCGCGGTCGCTGAAGGCGGCGGGCTCGGGCGCGAGGACCTTGAGCACGCCGAGGATGCGCTGGTCGTGCCGGAGAGGCACGGCGAGCAGCGAGCGGATGCCCTGGGCGGTGTACGCGTCGTGCCGGATGCGGGGGTCCGCGGGCACGTCGTCGGAGCGCTGCAGCTCCCCGGTCCGGACGGCGACGCCCGACAGGCTTTCGCTCACCCGCAGCCGGGGACTCTCGGCGCCGATGGCCACCTGGGGGACGACCTCGTCGCCCTCGAGCAGCTCGACCACGACCCCGCTCGCGCCGGTCAGCGCCCGGCAGCGGTCGGCGATGACCCGCATGACCGTCGCCGAGTCGAGCCCGGCGGCCGCCACCGCCTGCTGGACCTCGATCACCTCCTGGAACAGCTCGGTGTCCAGCCGCATCTCGGTCTCGGCCAGCTTCCGCTCGGTGATGTCGAACTCGGTGCCGAGGTACCCGACCTGGCGGCCGGTCTCGTCGCGGATCGGCTCCCACGCGCTGGCGCACCATCGCTCCTGCCCCGCCCGAGTCACCAGCCGGTACTCCTGGTCCCGAAGGGCGCCGCCCTCCGCCAGCCGGGGCCACTCGGCCAAGAGGGCTGGCCGGTCGTCGGGGTGGACGTACTGCAGGAACTCCTGGTCCCGGATGTCCTCCGCCACGTAACCGGTGAGGCGCTCGAAGGCGGGGTTCACGAAGGTGAGCTGCCGGTCCATGTCGTAGGCGATCACGCCTTCGCGCATGGTGGCGGTGAGGGTGCGGAGCTGTCCCAGGGTGGTGGCCGCGGCCGTCTCCGCCCGGCGGCGGCGGCGGCGCTCCCGGGCCGTCACGGCCAGCAGGGCCAGGACGACCACGATGGCGGCGCCGACCTGGGCGGCAGGAGGGATGCGCGAGAGGAAATCGGAGACGGCAGGGACCACGAGTGCAATCCTTCGGGCTCGATCTGCCCGAAGATACCCCCGTCAGGGGGTTCGGTCGAGGAGTTCGCGGATCTTGGATGTCAGGACGCCGGGGGTGAACGGTTTCGAGAGCAGCTCGACCCCTACGGTCAGCTGGCCCTGACGGGCGATCGCCTCCTCGGAGTATCCGCTCACATAGAGGATGCGCATGTCCGGGCGGAGGGGGCGGGCCAGCTCCACCAGCTCGTGACCGCTCATGCGCGGCATCACCACGTCCGTGAGCAGGAGGTCGATGTGCCCCCGGTGGTCGCGTAGCACCGCGAGGGCTTCGACCCCATCCCCCGCCTCCAGGACCCGGTAGCCGTTCCGGCGCAGGATCTCGTGCGTCAGCTGGCGCACCAGCGCTTCGTCCTCGACCAGCAGGACCGTCTCCGGTCCGCCCCGGGCCGGCGCGCGCGGCGCGTGCTCCCGCGCGAGGTCGGCCTCGGCGTGGTGGGCGGGGAGGTAGATGGTGAACGTGCTGCCCGCGCCGGGCTCGCTGGTGACGAACACCTGGCCGCCGCTCTGCGCCACGATGCCGTAGACGGTCGAGAGGCCGAGGCCGGTGCCGTGTCCCGGCCCCTTGGTCGTGAAGAACGGCTCGAAGATCCGCTCCTGGACATCGCGGCTCATCCCGACGCCCGTGTCCCGGACGGCGAGCGTGACGTAGCCCCCGGGCTGGAGCTGCGGCCAGTGCCCCACGCCGCCGCCGCCGACCTCGGCGTTGGCCGTGGTGATCGTGAGGATGCCCCCGGCCGGCATCGCATCGCGCGCGTTCACGGCGAGGTTCATCAGGACCTGCTCGAGCTGGCCGGCGTCCGCCCGGGTGTGGCCCAGGCTCGGCGACAGCGCCGTCCGGAGCTCGATGTCCTCGCCGATGACGCGGCGGAGCATCCGGTCGACTCTGGCCACGACGGCGTTGAGGTCGATGATCCGCGGCTGCAGCAGTTGCCGCCGGCTGAACGCGAGCAGCTGATGGGTCAGCTCCGCCGCGCGGCTCCCCGCCTGCCGGATCTGCTCGACGTCTTCCCGGCTCACGTGGTCCGGCGGGAGCTCGTCCAGCACCATCTCGCTGTAACTCAAGATCGCGCTGAGCAGGTTGTTGAAGTCGTGCGCGACGCCGCCCGCCAGCCGGCCCACCGCCTCCATCTTGAGCGCCTGGCGGAGCTGCTCCTGGGACTGGCGCAGGGCCTCCTCGGCGCGCACCCTCCCGCTCACGTCCACGTAGACCGCCACGAAGCCGACGGGCTGGCGGTTCGCGTCGTGCAGCGGCGCGCTGGAGATGCTGACCTCGAAGCGGGTCCCGTCCTTCCGGGCGCCAACGGTCTCGCGGTTGGTGAAGCCGTCGCCGGCCATCACCTCGGCCCGGAAGCGGTCGAATTCCCCCTGCCGGTCGTCCGGGATGCACGGCAGGCGACGGCCGATGGCCTCCTCCTCCGTCCACCCGAAGATGGATTCCGCGGCCCGGTTCCAGCTGATCACTTCGCCGCCGGGCGCCAGGCCGACGATCGGGAGCGGGGACGTGTCGACGAGTGCCTCGAGCTGATCGCGGGTCGAGCGGACCAGCTCTTCGGCGGCCCGCCGCTCGGTCACGTCACGCTGCGTTCCCCAGATGGCGGTCAGCAGGCCGTCTTCCACCACGCCCAGCAGGTTGTTGACGAAGAGGTGCTCCGCGCCCGTGCGGTCCAGCTCGCGGGACTCGAGCTCGACGGTGCGGTAGCCGCTCCGGACGAAGGTGCGGAAGAAGTCGAGGCTCCGCGGGTCGGCCATGTCGAAGGTGGCGGAGAGCTGGGTGCCGAGCAGCTCCTCCGGCGTCCCGCAGGCGTACATCCGGAGCATCGCTTCGTTGATCTCGACGAGGCGCACGTGCCGGGTGCAGTGCGCGACCTGCTCCTCCTCCGGGGCCGCCACCGGGAGCGGCGGCTCGACGGCCGCGCGCCAGACTCCCTCCGCCGTCCGCTCGATGAAGAACCGGTACTGCTCCCGGCTTTCCCGGAGTGCCTCGGCCGTTCGGGTGGACTCGGTGACGTCTTCCGCCACCACCAGGCGTGCTTCACGGCCCGCGAACCGGATCGGATGGCTCGAGATCCGAACCAGCGACAGCCCGCCGTCCTTCCGCCGGTGCCGCCAGGGCCCCGCCCACACCTGCAGGTCGTCGGCCAGCCGCGGGACATGCCGGAGGAGCAGCGGGCGGTCCTCCTCGGGCCGGATGTCGAGAATGCTCATCCGGCGGAATTCCTCCCGCGTGTAGCCGTAGTGCTTGACCGCGGCGGCGTTGACCTCGAGGAAGGCCAGCGTCTCGCTGTCGTAGACCCACATCGGGAGCGGGTTGTACTCGAACAGCGCGCGGTAGGCGTCAGCCGGCTGCTCCGGCGTCGGCTCGGGCAGCGTCGAGGCCCGGCTCATGCCGGGCGGCCTCCGGCGTCGGGGTCGCCCAGCGCCTGGCGCACCGTGCGCAGGAGGCGATCGAGCGAGAAGGGCTTCTCGAGGAAGGCGGTCCCCGGCTCGATCAGCCGGAGGCGGGCGATCGAGCTGTCGCTCGTGCCGGAGATGTAGAGCACCTTGATCGCCGGCCGATGGATGCTGAGCCGCGCGGCCACCTCGCGGCCGCCCAGGCGCGGCAGCATCATGTCGGTCACCAGCAGGTGGATGTGCCCCGCGTGGCGGTCGGCCAGGGCGATGGCCGACTCGGCGTCCGACGCCGCCAGCACCGTGTATCCGACCCGCTCGAGCACCCGCCGCGCCAGCTCGCGCACCTGCTCTTCGTCCTCGACGAGGAGAATCGTCTCCTCGCCACCCACCGCGTCCCGCCCGCCCGCCCCGGCGCCCACCGGGCCGCTCCCCTCGTGCCGCGGGAAGTAGACCGTGAACGAGGTGCCGAGCCCCGGCTCGCTGGCGACGTCGATGTGCCCGCCGCTCTGCTTGATGATGCCATACACGCTGGCGAGACCCAGGCCCGCGCCCTCGCTCGCTCGCTTGGTGCTGAAGAACGGCTCGAAGATCCGCTCGAGCGTCGCGGCGTCCATGCCGTGGCCGGTGTCGCGCACCTGCAGCGTCACGTAGATGCCGGGGCGCTGCACCGACAGCCGGGTCAGGCGGGGCCCGTCGAGCGGCTCCTGGCGGGTACTCAGCTCGAGCGTGCCGCCGTCGGGCATCGACTCGCGCGCGTTGGTGGTGAGCTGGGTGAGGACGTGCTCGATCTGGTTGGGGTCGGCGACGATCGCGTCGAGGTGGGCGCTCGGGGACCAGACCACCTGGATCCGCGGGCCCACCAGGCGGCGCAGCGTCGAGAGGCAGCCCGCCACGAGCTGGTTCAGGTCCAGCACCCGCGGCGCGAGCACCTGGCGGCGGCTGAAAGCCAGCAGCTGGCGGGTCAGGCTGGCGGCGCGGTCGGCGGAGCGCTGGATCTGGGCGAGGTCCTCCTGGGCCAGGGCCGACAGGCCCGGCTCCTCCTGCAGCAGCGCCGCGTGCCCGATGATGCCCGTCAGCAGGTTGTTGAAGTCGTGGGCGATGCCGCCGGCGAGCTGCCCGATGGCCTGGGCCCGCTC